>CAJUSQ010000017.1 GCA_910588885.1 uncultured Lachnospiraceae bacterium | reverse complement strand
AACGAATCCGGCCTATTTAAAGTTGCCTTACGGCAAGAGGCCGGATTCTGGCTCCATTCCCGTATTGGCCTGTGGCCGTCCAGCACAGTGCACGGCCCGGAAGCGAACAAAAACATCCCTTGTATTTTTCACAGCCTTCACAGCAGCGCCCCCTGTTCCCCTTCGTCTCCCAAACCATTTATGGCAGCATGAGCTTCTTCCTATATATTATGTAATCCTTTAAAAGCGGCCATTTCCGTCTTTTTTATTTAATCGACAAATTTCGCGTGTTTTTGACATTCACTTCATGTTATGTTTTTGTTGTCTTCTTAGCCCTGCCCCAGTAACGTGCGCTGCGGCGGGACACTATTATATACCAATTTGGGCCTCCCTACCCCGGGAGGCCCCTTTCCTTTCCTTTTATTTTCTTCCTTTTATTTCCCTTCTGTTTTCATTCCCTTTTTCTTATTCATCCTGTTTCGAAACCTCCGGTTAAAGCTCCTTCCGAATGCTTTTGCTGTTTTCCTCCCGAACAGGGCTTGTATTACTTTTTTCTGCAATTTGATCGTAATCGACAAATTTCGCGTGTTTTCGTCATTGGGTTTATGTTATCTTTTGATTGTCTTCTTAGCCCTGCTTCAGTTATGTGCGCTGCGGCAGGACACTATTATATACCAATTTGGGCCTCCCTACCCCGGGAGGCCCCTTCACTTTTTCTGTCTATCTTTTTCCTATTATTCTCTTTTTGCATTTCAATCTTATTTTTTCCTAACAGCTGTAAAATTCCATATTTGTGACTCTAAACAATTTTTATCGACAAATTTTGCGGATATTCGACATTGGAATTGTGTTATGTTTTGATTGTCTTCTTAGCCCTGCTTCAGTAACGTGCGCTGTGGCGGGACACTATATATACTAATTGGGCCTCCCTACCCCGGGAGGCCCCTTTCGTTATATGACCATAAGGAAAACTTTCCTGTTATCCCCTCAAAAGCCAGAAGGAATGGTTCCGTCCTGTAAACCAAAGGGACATGGCAAAATCAGAACAACTGTTTGTTTCTGATTCTGCCATGTCCCTTTGGCTCGTTGCCCATAAGAATAATAGGAAGGACGTCTGGGCGCGGAAGAAAACTTTATATATAGTTGCTATATATGAGTATATTGTATAATTTTTTTTGCCTGACTGCAAGCCCTAAATTGAATTTTTTTTAAAATTTTTAATCGACAATATTCGCAGGTTTTCGACATGTCCCCTATGATATTCTCTGATTATCTTCTTAGCCCTGTTGCAGATACGCACACTGTAACGGGACAACCATATGCTTGGAGCCTCCTTTCCCGGGAGGCTTCTTCTTTTTGTCCTCGAACCTTTATAAAAAACGTCAAAATGATTTTTATCGACAAATTTCGCAGGTTTTCGACGTTCCTGTTATGGTATTCTCTGATTATCTTCTTAGCTTTGTTGCAGATACGCACACTGTAACGGGACAATCATACACTGGAAGCCTCTCCACCCCGGGAGGCTTCTTCCTTTTGTTTCTATATTGTTTTTTATTCTATATTCTTTCAAAAAATTGATCCGGAACTCTCTTTTTAATTCCATATGCAAACCCGGAGCAAAAGCTCTTTCCGGAACAGGACTTTATCATTTTCTACGGAAGTCATTTTTATCGACAAATTATGCAGGTTTTCGACATCCGGAATATGGTATTCTCTTATCATCTTCTTAGCTCTACTGCAGATACGCACACTGCAGCGAGACAACCGTATGCTTGAAGCCTCCTTTCCCGGGAGGCTTCTTCTTTTTGCCTGGAGATGATTTTACAAAAAAACAGGAACACTTCTTTAATCTAAAAGAATGCATTCCTGCTCTACTTTATTTCTTCTCTGCTTCCTCGTTCTGAAGAGGTTTGGTCTCCTTCTTCAATCGTTCTGACTTTTCCCGGATTATTTCCTCTCGTTTTTTCTTCCGGCGCTGGCTTAGGTTTTCCCACTCATGGTTGGCCACAAAAATATTGGTGCTTCCTTCGCTGGTGGGAAGATCCAGATATTTCTTCATGGCAAAAAGCACACCGATGCTTATGATACTAAGCAGGTTCTCCACAACCGTTGTATGCTCAATAATCATATGACGGGCTACCAGAAAGGTCAGGACTTCCAAAACGGTATTAGGGCTTGGGTGGCACAAAAGCTTCAGAAACTCAATTCCGATCAGGATATTAAAAATATATCCGACAAAATACAGGAAAGCCCCGCTTTCAAAGCGATGCTCAACCAAATCCATAAAAGGCCCCAACAGCGATACGCCTGCTACCAAAATCGCCAACAATACAATAATTGCCATCACGAGCTCCAGGATATCACAGGAGTCGTAAACAAAATTCCGGATTTTTCTCCACATAGTATTTTCCCCCAATTAAAATGCCGAGCGCTCTGCTTTGAATCCTGGCCACAGACGTTACTCCTACAGTTAACTCGGCTCAGGCACCCTCACGGCACACGAAAGATTCTGCTTAGTGCTGCTGTATTCCTACCCTGACACGGTTCACAGATTTCCGTTGCGTAAGACCCAAGCTTCAACGCCACTTATAAGAGGCAGCTCCACAGCCAAAAACCCGGGACAGAACATCACTCCAACTATAGCGGATTGTTGGTACAGGGCACCGCTACCGCCCCAGCTGCTCGGCGTCTTAAGTATACTTGTTTTTCCCGGAAAAGTCAACCGTTTTGGCGTTTTTCTTAAAAGCCCTTAGTTCTTTGAAAAAATCCGAAAGCATGTTGGAGCACTCTTCCTCCAGGACCCCTTTTTCCAGCTCTGTCTGATGGTTAAACTGCGGCATCTGCAGCAGATTCAGCACCGAGCCGGCACATCCGGCTTTGGGATTCATACTGCCGACTACAACCCTGCTGATCCGTGCCTGCACAATGGCTCCGGCACACATCTGGCAGGGCTCCAGGGTAATATAGATCGTGCAGCCCTCCAGACGCCAGTCTCCCAGCTTCCGGCTGGCTTTCTTTATGGCGGACAGCTCCGCGTGGGCCAGGGTGTTTTTATCCGTATTTCTCCGGTTATAGCCCCGGGCAATGATTTTTCCTTCATATACAATTACACATCCAATCGGGACTTCCTGCAGGGCATAGGCTTTCTTCGCCTGCCGTATTGCTTCCCGCATAAAACGCTGGTCTTGTTCCATGGCATCCTCACTTTTCCAATCTGTTTTGATCCGAAACCCCATTCAACATTTTGTCCGGTTCGTTACCGTGAACACAATGTGTGAACAGTACCTTTAATATAACATAAAATCCGAAAAAGTCGAATCCCTCATGGCATATTTTTTACAGGTATGATAAAATGGTCACGAAGCGGCCAATCAAGGAAGCGATTTTGGCGCCTGCCGAAAAAGGTATCTTTGCCTGAATCGTTATTATATTGTAAATTGGAAGTGAGCGTATGAATATACAGGGATTTCAAAAAACAACTTTACTGGATTATCCGAGACATGTGGCGGCAACCGTCTTTTTTGGGGGATGTAATTTTCGCTGCCCCTTCTGCCATAACGGTGATCTGGTGCTTTCTCCGGAATGTTCGCCGGCCATTCCGTCAACGGAAGTGCTTGCCTACCTGAAAAAAAGGCAGGGAATCCTGGACGGTGTCTGTATTACCGGGGGAGAGCCGACCTTACAGGCGGAATTAGCGGGATTTCTTGCTGCTATCAAGGAGCTGGGGCTATCGGTGAAGCTGGACACGAACGGATATCGTCCTCAGGAATTAAAGGAGCTTTGCCGCAGCGGCCTTGTGGATTATGTTGCCATGGATATTAAGGGCGCACCGGAAAAGTATGCCGAAATCTGCGGTCTTTCCGGGCTGGACTTTCAGAAAATTTCCGAATCCGCCGATTTTTTAATGGAGGGCGGCATTGAATACGAATTCCGTACCACGGTGGTACGGGAGCTGCACCCGATCGAAGATTTTCCTGCGATTGGGGCCTGGCTTTCTTCCGCCGCCGTTTATTACCTGCAAAGCTATGAGGATTCCCCCCAGGTCATTTCTCCGGGATTTCATGCATATACTATAAAAGAGCTGACAAGCATTCAGAAGCTCCTTTCCAGAGATCTTCCTCACGTGGAGCTTCGGGGCATGGCATTATAAATGATAAATTTTTCACAAAGTATACAACGAGGTATTCAGATGGATTTTATATATGAAACAGAGCGGCTGGTTTTACGGCTGCTTCACGAATCTTCCGCTCCGGACGTACTGCAGTTTTACTTAAAAAACCGCAGTATTCTGGAAGCAGTGGAGCCGGAACGGCCCCAAAATTTCTATACGCTGGAATATCAGTCCACTTTGCTGCGCTGCGAGTTTCAGCTTGCCGTAAAAAAGGCCGCTCTTCGTTTTTGGGTGTTTCAAAAAAATCAGCCCGGGCAGATCGTCGGCACCATATCATTTCAAAATATCCTGCGGACTGTCTACCAGAGCTGTCATATCGGCTACAAATTCGATTCGGACTACTGGCATCGGGGATTTGCCTCGGAAAGCGTCCAAAAAGCTGCCAAGATTGTATTTCAGGAATTTGAATTACATCGGATGGAGGCTTTGGTGCTGCCGGACAACCAGCCTTCCATCCGGCTGTTGGAGCGTATCGGCTTTCAGCTGGAGGGCAAACGCCGCAGCTGTATCTGCCTGCCCTCCGGCTGGACAGACCATCTGCAGTACAGCCTGATACATGAACCGGACTGTTTTTAATTTTCAGGAAGCGTTCCTGACTGCAACCGGTTTTTACATTTGGTTTTTACATTTCCAGATAGCGGTACCAATAGCCAAACCGGCCTGTTTTTTGTCCGCTCTTCTTTTCACTCTTGTATTCCGGAAAGCCGAAAATGGAAGCCATTACCTTTTCCTGGCTCTGGAATACGCCCGGCACGCCGATGAACCATCTTTTCCCTTCTTCGCTTTCTTCCATTCCGAAAACCAGATAGCGGTAGTTAAAAAATCCGTGAAGCAGGAAGCTGTTATTGCCCAGATACCAATAGCGTTTCGGCAAAACCCGGATATCCCGTAATTCCATGCGGATACACAGAATCTTTTCTTCCCCCTCAAAAGGAGTCAGCACCGGATAATTTTCCAGCAGGAATTTCCACTTCTGCTCCCAGGGCTGTTCCTGTTCTTCAGCAGCTGCACCGTTCTTTCCCGCAGAAGCAGAACTTCTGTTCTTTTCGTCGTCACCGGAGGGCTTCCGAACCGCAGAAAATTGACTGTTTCGTTGGCTCCCGGCCGATCGGCTGTTCCTTTGGCCCCCGGTCGGCTGGCCGTTTCGTTGGCTTGCGGCCGAAGAAGCGGCTTTCTGAACCAGTACCGCCGAGGACGCGGCCTTTTGCATCATCGTTGGCAGAATCCGTTGAGCCGCAGCAGCTTCCGTAGCCGTAATGCCCGGCTCTTTGGACCGGCCCTCCGCTTCCAGGGACGAAGCCGTTGAGGCGGAACCGGCTGCTGGCTGCGGGACTTGAGCGGAAGGCGGCGCTTTGGATTCGGCTTCGGGTTCCGCTGCCGAAGGCGATTCGGCAGCCGGGGAACCGGACGGCGCAGACGATGCTGCGGCAGCGGATTTGGACATTACGGGCTGACCGGCAGCGGATTTGGACATTACGGGCTGACCGGCGGCGGAATCGGACGTTACGGGCAGTTCGGCAGCGGCAGAATCGGACATTACAGGTTGCCCGGCGGCGGGATTTGCAGCAGACTGCAGCGGCTGCACATTCCGTTTGTTCTGGGCGTTCTGTCTCAAAACTCCCTGTGCAGGCGGATTTCCCTGCCCGCTTCGGCTCCCCTGACGGGACGTGTTCTTCTCCTGCTGTTTTTCTTCCCGGCCCGAATCCAGGGGTTCTTCCTCTGGCAGAGCAAACCATTCCCGCCGGATCTCCTGTTCATCCCATTGGCTGGCAAACATAACTTTATCGTTTACAAAAATCAAAAATCCTCCGATTTGCTCCAAACGGTAGCCGCTTCCGTTTATATTTCCTCCGTCCATCCGGAAGCACCCTTCCCCGGTCCCGTTCTGAATCGGGATTTTCCCCAGAAATACCCCTTCCATTTTTCTTTCTTTCCGTACAAACAAATAAGCCGGACAGGAAATTCCCGTGAATCCGGTCCCTCTCATATGTATTTCAATTTTGCATTGCCCTCCTCTATTTTCTATTTTTGCAAACCCAAGACTCCGGACTTTGCGGTTTTCTTCATATAGATTGATATAGCTGACAAATCTTTGAAATTCAGACATACTGACTCCTGTTAGCGCTTTTTACATCATATGATATGGTTTTTTATTTAGAACTTTTGGAAAAAATAACCGGGAATAATCTGAATACTTTATCTTGACAAATGATATTTTATCTATTATTATAAAACAGTAATCATTATTATTATTGATTGGAGGTAAGAGATGTTAAAGCACAGCCGCCAACGGGAAAGCATCCGGAACTTTTTGATGCAGCGCTGCGACCATCCTACCGCTGAGACTGTTTATCTTGGAATCAAAGAGGATTTTCCTAATATCAGCCTGGGAACCGTTTATCGCAACCTTTCCTTATTAGCAGAGCTTGGGGAGATTTTGAAAATATCCGTAGGCAACGGCCCGGATCGTTTTGATGCCAATTTAAAGCCCCATTACCACTTTTTCTGCAATGAATGCGGCAAAGTACTGGATTTGGAAATGGGAAGTGTGGAGCATATCAACCTGATTGCCGAACACAGCTTTGCGGGCAGGGTCGAGGGCAGTATTACTCATTTTTTCGGAAAATGCCCGGAATGCCTGGCAAAAGAATTTTCTCAAAAAACCATTGACAAACCAAATGGAATATGATAATTTAATATCAGTAATAATTACTATTTTTAAAAACTCATAAATCGAAAGGAAGAATACTATGAAAAAATTTGTATGTACCGTATGTGGCTATGTTCATGAAGGAGATTCCGCACCGGAGGCATGTCCGATCTGCAAGGCTCCCGCTGAGAAGTTCAAAGAGCAGGCCGGCGACAGGGAATGGGCTGCTGAGCATGTAGTAGGCGTTGCTCAGGGTGTCAGCGAAGATATTATCAAGGATTTAAGAGCAAACTTTGAAGGGGAATGCTCCGAGGTTGGTATGTATCTGGCTATGGCAAGAGTTGCTCACAGAGAAGGATATCCGGAAATCGGCCTTTACTGGGAAAAGGCTGCCTGGGAAGAAGCAGAACATGCTGCTAAATTTGCAGAATTATTAGGTGAAGTTGTAACTGACAGCACCAAGAAGAATCTGGAAATGAGAGTAGATGCAGAGAACGGCGCTACCGCTGGAAAATTTGATCTGGCTAAGAGAGCAAAGGCTGCAAACCTGGATGCAATCCATGATACCGTACATGAGATGGCTCGTGACGAGGCTCGTCATGGCAAGGCATTCGAAGGACTTCTTAAGAGATATTTCGGTTAAGAAGAACAAAGCATAATATAGGGCTTTTTTGAGAGGAATGGGCTGTGTGCCCGTTCCTCTTTTTTGCTTTAAAACATTGGATTCCCACTTTCTCCTATGATTAAGAAGTCATTTAGAGCATATATCACCTGCAGCGTTTCTTTATGTCCGGCCTTCCTGTATCCGGGTTTTTCGTGCGGTTCTGTCCTGCAAACCCTTTTATTTCTGGTTTGCAGGCTCAATGTTGATGGATTTGCCCTTAATCTTGGCATTGGCCATCGCCTGGAGAATCTCCCGGCCGTATTCCCGGGGCACTTCCACAAAGGTGTATTTGTCGTACATATCGATGGCTCCCACCAGTTTTCCGGGCATTCCGCTTTCTCCGGCAATGGCGCCTAAAATATCCCCGGGCTTTACCTTCTGCTTCTTTCCGATGTTGATAAACAGACGTACCATGCCTTCTTCGGCTCCGGTATCGCCAAATTCGAACTGTCCCGCTGTTACATTTGTTTCCTCGGGACCACCCATAGCCTGTATTAAAAACGCAGCCGCAATGTCCATTGCCGTATAATCGGACTCATTGACAAACTGCTCCACCATATCAATGGGTTTGGACAAATCTTCCTCTTCGATAATCGTACTGATGTTCTGTAAAATTTTCTCCAGCTTCATCTGGGCCACATCGTCCATACTGGGAATGGGCCGGGCTAAAATCTTGGTCTTGCAGTACCGCTGGATATCCTTAAGCTTGTATACTTCCTTCCCTTTTACAAAGGTAAATGCCTGGCCGCATTTTCCGGCCCGTCCGGTCCGTCCGATCCGGTGTACATAGTATTCGTCGTCCTGGGGCAGATCATAATTAAATACGGCTTCCACGTCGTCCACGTCAATGCCCCGGGCCGCCACATCGGTAGCCACTAAAATCTCGGTCTTCCCGTTCCGGAAACCGTTCATAACCCGGTCCCGCTGGCTCTGTTTCATATCCCCGTGAAGTCCTTCCGCAAAGTAACCACGGCCCTGAAGAGCGGAAGTCACCTCGTCTACCATCCGCTTGGTATTGCAGAATACCAGGGACAGCTTGGGATCGTATACATCCAGCAGGCGGCTTAAAACTTCCACCTTATCCTTCCGTTTTACATCAAAGTAATACTGTTCGATGCTGGGAACGGTCAATTCCTTCTTTACCACCTTGATATTCACGGCATCCTTCTGATACCGCTTTGTAATTTCCAGGATCGGCTTCGGCATCGTAGCGGAAAACAGCACGGTCTGCCGTTCTTCGGGCAGGTATTCCAGTACGGTTTCGATATCCTCCCGGAAGCCCATGTTCAGCATTTCGTCGGCTTCATCCAGCACAATGGTATGCACAAAGTCGCAGCGGATTGTTTTCCGGCGCAGATGATCCATCACACGGCCAGGGGTACCGATAATAATCTGGGCTCCGCCTTTCAGGGAACGGATCTGTTTTCCGATATCCTGTCCGCCGTACACGGGCAGTACTTTAATCCCATGCATATATTTGCTCAGGTTCCGGATCTCGTCCGCCACCTGGATGGCCAACTCCCTGGTGGGGCAGAGTACGATTACCTGGGTTTTCTTATTCTGGCTATCTACCTTCTGAAGCATGGGAATCCCGAAGGCCGCTGTCTTTCCGGTTCCGGTCTGGGCCTGGCCGATTACGTCCTGGCCGGACATGACCACCGGGATTGCCTTTGCCTGGATGGGCGTTGCTTCTTCAAAACCCATTTCTTCAATTCCCCGTAAGATCTGGGGCATTATATCCATTTCATCAAATCTGATTTTTTCCATTTTTTAATAATAATTCCTTTCTGGGAGGACTGTGAGCTGCAATCCTGATTCTTGGTTTTCATATATGATCTGATCCATTCCTAACTGTGCCACTGGAGATCTTCACAGTTAGGAATCTTTCCCATGATAACAGAACATTTCACTAAAGTCAATCATTACCTCTTGACTTCCGTTCCATTTTGTGGTAGTATCCATTTATCTCATATATAGTTTTTAAAACTATATGGTATATTTTTTACATTTCATCATATGATACTAATATACACATGGTTTGGATATTGAAATGGTTCCGGCCATTTTCATCTCCGGATCATATGCACATTTCAGACAGGAGATGATTACATGAAATTTCATTTAAAAGACCCGGGAAGCTCCATTACTCATTTTATCGGGATGCTGATGGCTGCTTTTTCCGCCACACCTTTATTGATTAAGGCTTCCACCAATCCGGACCGCCTTCACGTGATTTCCCTTGGGATATTCATGCTGAGTATGATCCTGCTCTACGGCGCAAGCGCCACCTATCATGCCCTGGATCTGTCGGAGCGGGCCAACCGGATCCTGCGGAAAATCGACCATATGATGATTTTTGTACTGATTGCCGGGACTTACACGCCGGTCTGCGTCATCGTTTTGGGCGGCGCCACGGGATACGGCCTTTTAGCCCTTGTCTGGGGCATCGCCATTGCAGGAATCCTGGTAAAGGCATTCTGGATTACTTGTCCCAAATGGTTTTCCTCCGTCCTTTACATTGCCATGGGCTGGGTTTGTGTCCTGGCATTTACCCAGATTCTGAACTCCCTTCCCCAGGCGGCGTTCCTTTGGCTGCTGGCCGGCGGGATCGTCTATACGGCAGGCGGTATCATCTACGCATTAAAGCTGCCGATTTTCAATTCCAGGCACAAAAACTTCGGCTCCCATGAGATTTTCCATCTCTTCGTTATGGCCGGAAGCGCCTGCCACTTTATCATGATGTACTTTTTTGTAGCAAATATGCCGCTTATGTGATTCATAAGCGGCAATTAGTTTATGCTTGTCCTTTTTCTTCAACCGCTTAATGGCAGTCTCCCGCTTCATGGCTTCCTGCTTTGTCTCAAATTCCTCCAGATACACCAGCTCCACCGGAGTCCTGCCCCGGGTATATTTTGCCCCATGCCCTTCATTGTGGGCTTTCAGCCGTTTTTGAATGTCGTTGGTCCATCCGGTATACAGCGTCCCGTCACTGCATTTTAAAATATATGTTACGTTCATTTTATTCCCGCCTATGTAGTGAGGCCAGGGGCCTCATCTATGTGAAGCAATCGACAAAATAGTATCTTAACCTGAATCTTTGGATTCCCGAAACAAGTGCGGTAAAAAATGAGCGATTGCGGATTGTTGCTTCTTTTATATTATATCCGCCAACGCCCATTTTGTTACGCATATCTTTTATTATAGCTAATCCATTTTCAAAATGCAAAGATTTTTCCCAAAGACATCCTTGCCCTGCATCCCCCCGGCGTAATGCCGAGGTTTTAGGCAGTTCTATTTACTCTTCGATCTGTAAAAATTCCATGGGGTCAATGGTTTCATTGTCTTTGATCATCTGGAAATACAGGTTCGCACCTTCCATGGAGAAATATTTGGTGGGTTCACTGACGTAGCCGATCGTAGCCCCGGCTTCCACATAATCTCCGGCATGAAGGGGCACTTCCTTCAGCTGGCCGTATACGGCAGTATAGCCGTCGCCCAGATCCACCGTAACGACGCATCCGGTAACTTCATTGGTTTCAATATTGCTGACAATCCCGTCTGCCACGGAAAGTACTTTATCATTGACATTTCCCTGAATAATAATGGCGGGATTGTACTTGTACTGATCCAGGGTTTTGAAATATATGGTCTGCTCCACATTATAGTCCATCAGGACGGCGCCCTGCAAGGGCCATCCCATCTGGGCCGCATCAAAATGCAGCTCCGGTTCCTGGGATACGGCTGTGGTTTCCTTTGCCGGCTGCTTTTTCCCGGACTCCTCTTTGGATTCCTCCGTTGTTTCCGGATTTGCCGTTTCCTCTGCCGCTTCTTCTGCCGGCTGTTCCGGCTCTTCCACCGGCTGTTCTTCCTTGGAGGTCACTACATCCGGGGCATCCAGAAAATCATCGTTTTCCGGCCGGATGACCTGATCCACGGCTGCCGTTTCCGGTTCTTTCTGCTCCTGCTTTGCCAGCTCTTCCTGCTCCTTCTGTTCCTGTTCCAGTCTGGCCTGTTCTTTTTGCTCGCTTCTTTGCTCGGAAATGTACATACCCGTCATTCCGAATACTGCCACCAGCATCAGAATTGATGCCAGCAAATAAGATTTCTGCTTTAAAAAGGTAACTGTTTTATTACTTTTTTTCATGCTATCACCATCCATTTTCCTTATTTTGATAATAGCATTTCCTCAATTTCAATTTTTAATCAGAAATCTCAATATTTTTAAAATAATAATTCAAAATATCCCGATAACTGCTGCCGCCTTTCGCCAGGACATTTGCGCCGTACTGGCTCATCCCCAGGCCATGGCCCAGACCTTTTGTTACAATCCGGATCTTCCCTTCCACTTCTTTGTAATACAGACAGGCAGAGGGCAGCTCCAAGGCATTGCGGAACTCTTCCCCGGAAACGGTTTTTCCCCCAACATCAATCTGAAGCACGTACTCCCCGCCGTCCCGGGCCGCTACCGCGATATTTTCCAGGGGATTTTCCTCTGAAAGGGCAATCTCCCCGAAGGCAGACCGAAGGCGTTGGACAAACTCCTTTTTTTCAAAAAAGACTACCTTTAAAAAATCCTCGGAGGGAATATCCGTCCGGCTGTCCGTCCCTTCCAGCCAGGGCATATTTTCATTTCCCAAGGCTTCCTTCGCGCTCCGGGTATAGCCTGCACTGACCGCATGATAGGCTGCATAGGGATAGCTGCCCTGATAGGTCATTACAACGCCCCGGGTGCCTTCTACCGCCTTTGCCAGCTTCTGATAGCCGTCTGTAAAGCCTTCTTCACCCCAGAGCTTCTGCAGCTCTTCCCGGGACAGGCTTTCCGGCAGATCCGTACCGGCTTCTATGGCTGCCATCAGATTTGTTCGGGCAATCACTGCCTGGGCCTTGATGGTTTCCGGCTCATAATTGACGGAAATTTCCGCTGCAAGAACTCCTAAGAGGTAATTTTCCACATCCATATCCCCTTCTCCCGGCAGATCGGCAATGGTTTCTTCCGCCTTGGGCTCCTGGTTCTTTTCTTTCAGGCATATGGTGATCAGATAGGGCAGGACACATATTAAAAATAAGATACAGAAAAAGGTTTTTATTTTTTCTTTCACAAGCTGCTCCTTAAAGGGGATTCCTTGTCCTTGCAGTATATGATCGGAAGGGGTAAAATATGTGTCCCTTGGCCAACACACAGAAAAAGCAGGAAAAAGGCATCCTGCTTCTTCTGCCCTTTCCTGCTTTTCTATTTTAGTCTGACTCTTGGCCCGTCTCCGGCTGGCCATTCCGCAGCCTGCCATTGGGGCCGGCCGCTCAATAACGCCTTAAGCGGCCGGGCTGTAAAACCCTCACGGATTTATTTTCCTTCATAAAATTCCTGAACGGCTTCGAAGAATGCTTCGATATTTTCCCACTTGGAAAGAGGCGGGATGTCGCAGCCGGAAGAAATAACAAAGTTCGGGAATTTCGTGCATTTTTCCATTAATTCCTTGGTAGCGGCCTTAATGGAATCCGGCGTACCGTTCCGGAACTGGGAAGCGGGATCGATGTTACCTGCCGCAACCATATCTGCCGGAATCAAAGGCATAATCTCTGCCATATCAATGGCGTTTCCAAAGTGAAGAACCGGAGCGCCGATGCTTAAGATGGAATCAATCTGCTGGATTACACAGTTTCCGCAGTTATGATATACTACAACGAATTCGTCGTCCTGTACGGCTTCTACAATCTTCTTCATATAATCGGCGGAAAATTCTTCTGCCAGTGCGGGGGAAAGCAGTCCTGCCAAAGGCTCTGCCACTACCACGCCGTTGGCGCCGACCCTTTTATATTCTTTACAGTATTTGATTATGAATTCAGTAACTTTTTCAAGAACCGTATGTACCATATCCGGTTCGTCGTAGCAGTAAACCATGGCTTCGGATACGTCCATCAATCTGCCTGCCAGGGAAAACGGCCCGATTACGCCTGCCAGCACCGGCCTGTCTTCGATCATCTTGGCTGCTTTCTCGATTGCTTCTATATAAATAGCGGTTCTTCCGGCACCGATTTCGGGAACTGCAAGGGCATCTGCTTCTTCTTCAGAAGAAACGACGCTGCCGATAACCGTAGGTACTTCATCATCGGAAAACCGGATGGTAGAACCGAAGCATTCCGCTTCCAGGGACAGATCCATCAGGCTTACCGCTGCGGCTGCATCCACTCTGTCTGCTACCAGCTTCATGCCCTTTGCCTGCAAATCGCTGCTGGAAATCAGTTCTTTCACTGTGATATCCATCATCTGGATTGCCGGGAAAGATAATACCGGCATCGGTTTCTTTTCCTGTGCTGCTAAGGTGTCCGCTACCCATTGTTTCATATTTCTCTTCATATGATCCTTGTTCCTCCTTTATCTCTCCGCTTTTGCGGAGGACTTCAATCCATTTCTTGTAATTACAAGTATAAAGGAGTTATTTTGGATTTTCTGGCAGAAAAGCATATATTTTTTGTAAAAAATTTGGGGTTCTCCTTTTCCTTCCATTCCCCGTTCCGTTAATATGCACAAAAAATCTCTGTTTGTACCTTTTATTCTCAAACTTTTTTGCTATTCCCGTTCCTGTATTTGAGCCCGCATTTTCAATGCTTCCCGGAAAAAATCCGCAATTCCTTTTGCAAAGGTCACATCGTCCTGCTGCTCCCCCTCCATATCGTAGTAATAAGCGTGGGTTGCCAAATCCCGGGACAGGCAATCCAGCGGAAAGCCCGGCTCCCGCCTTGGATGGGGAACTGCGGTCAGTAAAAACTTAGAGCCGGACAGACGTTCATCCGTGCATTCGTAAAGATGTGTTTCGTCCCACACCAGACAGGCCGCGTTTTGATATTGTGCGATTATATCTCCATATTTTTTTGCTAAATTACTGTAATATTCCGTCATTTCTTCGTCTGCCAGGCACCTTCCGCCCACCGTACGCACATGAACCCCCGGCTGCAGTTCTTCTTTGATTCCTTCCAGGTACAGTCCGGTGTCGCTGGATAATACCGGCATCCGAAAAGCCCGGTAATAGGCCAGCCCTTTGATCCGGGCATTTTCCAAAGGGGTCGTTCCGGTTTCTTCCGGCACCGGAAGGGCAGGCCCCAATTCCTTTAAGCCCATCAGCTCTATTTCCGGCATATCCGCCAGGGCACGCCGTACCATGGCCAGTTTTCCTTCATTTGTCGTTCCGTATATCATTTTCATAACGTTTTCCTTCTTTCGATTGTTTTCTGCCCGTACTTCCTGAACCCTGTACCCAAACAAAAGTTCCGAACATATTTTTGTTTTTTCTCTTGCAATTCTTTTTATTCTGTGGTAAAGTTAATTCAGAACATACGTTTGTTCCAAATTTCCGGGAAAGTGGTGACATTATGCAGATTACTCAGGATATGAGCCTGATGGAAAAGCTTACGATATTATCCGATGCAGCCAAATATGACGTAGCCTGTACCTCCAGCGGTATTGACCGGGGCGGGAACGGAAAGAGTATGGGGAATTGCCTTGCTCCCGGCATCTGCCATACCTTTTCCGCAGACGGGCGCTGCGTATCCCTCTTGAAGATCTTATTTACCAATGAATGTGTCTTTAACTGCTCCTACTGCCAGAACAGCTGTGAGAACGATGTGAAGCGGGTTTCCTTTACCCCGGAAGAGGTCTGTACTCTGACGATGGAGTTTTACCGCCGGAACTATATCGAAGGGCTGTTTCTAAGCTCCGGTGTGCTGGTCAGCCCTGATTATACCATGGATCTGATTTACCAGACCTTATACCGGCTGCGGTATGTCTGCCGATTTAACGGTTACATTCATGTAAAGGCCATTCCCGGTGCGGACGCGGCCCTGGTGGAGAAGACGGGCTTTCTGGCGGATCGGATGAGTATCAATCTGGAGCTTCCCACGGCAGACAGCCTGAAGAAGCTGGCGCCCTTTAAGTCCCGCAAGACGATCTTAAAGCCCATGCGTCTGATCCAGAACGGCATCACCGCCAACAAGCATGAGCTTATGGTAGTTCGGAACGCTCCCCGTTTCGTCCCGGCAGGCCAGAGTACCCAGATGATTATCGGGGCTACGCCGGAAACTGATTTTCAGGTAATGCAGGTTGCCGAGGGATTATATCAGAACTTTGGCCTGAAGCGGGTCTTCTATTCCGCCTTTGTCAATGTGAATCAGAATTCCGCCCTGCCCATGCTGCCCGGCGGGCCGCCTCTGCTGCGGGAACATCGGCTGTATCAGGCGGACTGGCTTTTGCGCTATTACCATTTCCAGGTTTCGGAGCTTCTGTCGGAGGATCGGCCGAACTTTAATATTTTCCTGGATCCCAAGTGTGACTGGGCCATCCGCCACTTGGAATGCTTCCCGGTGGAAATCAACCGTGCCGGCTATCAGACCCTGCTGCGGGTTCCCGGTATCGGCTACAAATCCGCCCGCCGCATCCTTCAGGCCCGGAAGCATGGGGTGCTGACCTTTTCCGATTTGAAGAAAATCGGTGTGGTGCTGAAACGGGCCTTATACTTCATCACCTGCAGCGGACGTATGATGTATCCCACGAAGCTGGAGGAGGATTACATCTGCCGCAGCTTAATGGGGGATAAGACCCAGATCCCCCGGGAAATCCGGGAAAGCGGCTATCAGCAGTTAAGCCTTTTTTCAGAAGGAGCGGGATTATGCATATCTTGATTTGTGAAAACAGCATTGACGGGATTTTCTCGGGTATCTACCGTGCCTATGCCAGCCGCTACGGCCACCGGAACACACGGCTCATTACGGAGGACGCCTTGGATACTTATGAATTATTTTGTGAATATGAGCCTGTTCCCATCAACCGGGAGCATAGCCAAAAGGTGGCCGATACGCTGACAGCCCGTCTTGGCACAGAGGTCTTCCAGGAGCTCTGCCAGGCCGTTCATGCTTATGAAAGTCCCCGGCAGTGCAGAAGGGAACCCAACAAGGCAGAAGCCGTTTACAAAACCGTGGTTCTTGGACTGTCCTCCCAGGATGGCACGAAGATCTTGGAGTACCTTGGGAATCCTTACGTGAACCGGGTATTCCAGCTTAGTCTTAGCACCTTCAACGAAGCCCATCATCTGCTGGGGTTTTTACGGTTCAGCGAATTGGAAAATGGAATCCTTTTTGCCCGGGTCCATCCGAAGAACGATGTGCTGCCCCTTTTAGCCGATCACTTTACAGACCGGTTCCCTTGTGAAAATTTTATCATTTATGACGAGCCCCGGAAGCTGGCCGCGATTCACAAAAGCGGCGCCGGCTACATGCTGGCGGAGGTTCCTAAGGCCGACGAAGCTTTTCTGTCCCGGTTTTCCCCAAACGAACAGGAATTCCGCCGCCTGTGGATTACGTTTTTTAAAAGTATCGCGATTGAAGCCCGGATCAATCCCAAGCTGCAGAAGCAGAATATGCCCCTGAGGTTTTGGCCGGATGTGGTGGAAATGAGTACGATTCAAGAACAGCGTAAGAGGTGATTGGTTTTCGGCTGTTTTATAGTTTCATTGTTTCATTATTTTATCGTTTTATTGCCTGATAACGTTACAGGCACTCTTTTCGAGTGCCTGCGATATCCTTACTTCTTATTCGTTTCCTTTTTCTTCCGGGGCTTTGGTTCCGGCAGTTCCAAATACATGGCTTCCAGTACTTTAGTCACCAGCTCCATATTTTCCACCTCTTCGAACACAATCATTTTCGTTTTCGAACCCTCATAGGGGTATGCCCGTTCTGCTTCCGGTAAGAGCTTCTGCGCCGACTCTGCGGGCTTCAGGAATAAGCAGTTATCGCACAGGTCACCGATCAGCTTTCCCTTGAAGTAGACACAATAACCTCCCATCATAGCCCTTGTGGTTACTTCCCCGGCTTTTTGCAGATTTTCCAACACATAATTATGAAATTCTTTTGAAACCGCCATTTTTCCACCCTCTCTGATTTCTTCCGTATTTACTTACATATGGAACATTTCTCCTGTATCAAATTACTGAACGCTGCAAATTGTTCCAAGGACAATGCTTCTCCCCGGATATTGGCAGAAAGGCCCAGCTTTTCTAATACCTGAGCCAGTTCATCCTTTGACAACAGCAGGACTCCGGAGTTATATAAACCGTTTATCAACGTCTTCCGCCGCTGGTTGAAGGAAGCGCGGATTATTTGAAACATAAGCTTTTCATTCTCTACCTGAACCGGAGTTTTTTTATGCCGGGTCAGCCGGATTACGGCACTTCCTACATTTGGACGGGGAAGGAAGCAGTTTGGCGGGACATTCGCTACCACCTCCGGCCTGGCATAATATTGCACCGCCAGGGACAATGCTCCGTAATCTTTCGTTCCCGGCCCTACCTGCATACGTTCCGCGACTTCTTTTTGAACCATAACCGTAATACTGTCAATGGGCACATGACTTTCAAATAAGCCCATAATGATTGGAGTGGTAATATAATAAGGAAGGTTTGCTACTACCTTTATCGGTTTTCCGTCATTTTTCTCCCGGGCGACCTGGTTGATATCCACCTTTAAGATATCTTCATTCCGAACCTCCACATTCTCGTATTCCTTTAAGGTATCCGCGAGAATCGGAAGTAATGCCTGATCAATCTCAACGGCCAGCACTTCCCGGGCTTTTTCACACAGGTATTGGGTCATGGTACCGATTCCCGGCCCGATTTCCAGAACGAAATCTTCCCGGGTAATCCCTGCCGCAGCAATAATTTTTTCCAATACATGCGGATCTATTAAGAAATTCTGCCCGAATTTTTTCTGGAAACGGAATTGATACTTCTGCAGAACCGCAATCGTGTTCTGGGGATTCCCTAGCGATGCCATATCATTTCCTTTCTCTCATCACAAGTTCCTTGTTTGTATATGGAAAATTATTTTAATCCATACAGCTTTAAAGTATTTTCATAAACTGCCGCTTCCACTTCTTTTGGGGAAAGATCTCGAATCCGTGCAAGCGCTTCTATCACATAAGGGAGATAAAGGGACGAATTACGTTTTCCCCGGAAGGGCTCCGGCGCCAAATAGGGGCAGTCGGTTTCTATGACAATCCGGTCTAAGGGGATTGCTGCTGCCGTTTCCTTCAGCTTTCTGGCATTTTTAAAGGTAAGGACCCCACCGATCCCGATATAGAAGCCCATTTTTACATATTCTTCTGCCAGTTCCCTGGAATAGGAGAAGCAATGGATTACACCGGACATGCCTGCCGCTTCTTTTTTCATAATCTCCAGGGTATCTTCGGCGGCTTCCCGGGAATGAATAATCACCGGAAGATGTTCTTCCCTTGCCATCTGAAGCTGACGGCAGAACCAATATCTTTGCCGTTCCTGTACGTCGGGTTCCTTGTCCCAGTAATAATCCAGACCGATTTCCCCTACCGCCACTACCTTCGGCCGACGGGTTTGCTCCCTTAGCCAGGCAAAGCTCTTTTCTGTCAGATCCTGAATATCACTGGGATGGATGCCTGCTGCCCCGTATAAGAACTCATATTGATCCACAAGCTCCAGCATCCTTTGGTTCCCTTCCAGGCTGGCCCCCACATTCACAATTTTTGTAATTCCATGATCACCCATAGAAGAAAGCAGTTCGTTTCTGTCTTCCCCGAACTGCTTATCATCATAATGGGCATGACTGTCAAATATCATAAAGCCCTGTCCTTTCAGCTAATCTGCGCACCGGAGGGCATCTTTTTCTCCGGAACCATTAAGGCCAGCCGGCCGTCGGCATCCTCGGCGCAAAGCAGCATCCCTTCGGAAAGTACCCCTGCCAATTTAGCCGGCTTCAGGTTTACAAGAACCATAACCTTCTTGCCCACCATTTCCTGTGCACTGTAATGGGCCTTAATCCCGGATACAATCTGCTTTACCTGGCTTCCGATCCGTACCTGAGAGCAAAGAAGCTTTTTGGACTTCGCTACTTCCTCGCAGGCAATGATTTCCCCTACCTGGAACTGCAGCTTTGTGAAATCCTCAAAGGTAATCTCTTCCTTTGCTTCTATATCAATTCCCGGTTCTTCCAGGGCATCCCCGTTTTCGTTCGAACCATCGGCCCCCGTTGAGGCACCCGCACCCTTTGCTGAAGCATCCGCACCCTTTGCTGAAGCGTCTGCGTTTTCAGCTGCCGAAGGATGAAGCTCCTCCACCTTTTCCAGCACTTCCTTAATATCCAGACGTGCAAACAGGATTTCCGGCTTCTCCGTTACCTTCGTCCCGCTTTCATACCGTCCGAATTCGAACAAATGTTCGTATTCACGTTCCTTTGCATGCAGCTGACCGAAGATTTTTTCCGCCGTTTCCGGCATAAAGGGCTTTAACAGGGTAGTACCGATACAAATACTTTCCACTAAATGGTACAGTACGGTTGCCAAACGGTCTTTTTTCTCTTCATCCTTTGCCAGAACCCAGGGCATTGTTTCATCAATGTACTTGTTGCAGCGTTTGAACAGGGTAAAAATTTCCGTAATGGCATCTGCAACCCGAAGCTGCTCCATCTTTTCGCTTACTTTTTCGGCTGTTTGAACCGCAAGCCCCTTCAGGTCCTCGTCTACTTCTTCATAAACGCCGGGATTACTTACCACGCCGCCAAAATATTTATTGCTCATGGAAATCGTCCGGTTCACCAGATTTCCCAGGGTATTGGCCAAATCGGAATTCAGCCGTTCCACCAAAAGTTCCCAGGAAATGACGCCGTCGTTTTCAAAGGGCATCTCATGCAGCACAAAATAACGCACCGCATCTACTCCAAAGAATTCCACCATCTCATCGGCATAGAGGACATTTCCCTTGGACTTGCTCATCTTCCCGTCCCCCTGCAGCAGCCATGGATGCCCGAAAATCTGCTTCGGTAAGGGCAAATCAAGAGCCATCAGGAAAATGGGCCAGTAAATCGTATGAAAGCGGATAATATCTTTTCCGATCAGATGCAGGTCGGCGGGCCACTCCTTTTGGAACTGTTCCGTAGAATTCCCGTCGCAGTCATATCCAATTCCGGTAATATAATTGGTCAATGCATCCAGCCACACGTATACCACATGCCTGTTGTCAAAATCTACCGGAACTCCCCAGGAAAATGAAGTCCTGGACACGCACAGGTCCTGAAGCCCCGGCAGCAGGAAATTGTTCATCATCTCATTTTTCCGGGATACAGGCTGGATAAATTCCGGATGACTGTTAATATGTTCAATCAGACGGTCCGCATATTTGCTCATCTTAAAGAAATATGCCTCCTCCTTGGCCGGAACTACTTCACCGCCGCAATCGGGACATTTGCCGCCTAAAAGCTGGGATTCCGTAAAAAAGGATTCACAGGGGGTGCAGTACAGCCCTTCATAATGGCCCTTGTAGATATCTCCCTGGTCATACAGCTTTTTAAAAATCTTCTGTACCTGTTTCTCGTGGTCCGTATCCGTGGTACGGATAAATTTATCATAGGAAGCGTTCATCAAATCCCAGATCCCTTTGACCTGTCCCGCTACCTTGTCCACGTATTCCTTGGGACTTACGCCGGCTTCCTGTGCCTTCAGTTCAATCTTCTGCCCATGCTCGTCCGTTCCGGTCTGAAAGAAGACGTCGTAACCCAAAAGCCGTTTATATCTGGCAATGCTGTCTGCCAGCACGATTTCATAGGTATTCCCGATATGGGGCTTGCCGGAGGTATAGGCAATCGCCGTTGTCATATAATATTTCCCTTTGCATTTATCACACATGAAAGAACCACCTTCCTAAGTATTTTGATACGGCGGTCCTGCCAAAACCGGAACCGCTGTTTATTCAAATCATTTTTCTATTATAGGGGTTTCTGTCCGGTATTTCAACCATTTTGGTGAAAAATATCCGTATCGGGTCAGATTCCGGAGGACTTTTCGGACAATGCCGAACTATTTTCTGCCAATCCGTACCTTTCCCGAAATATCGGCCGGACAACGTAGCATTCTTACCGCAGGCCGATATATAGAACATATGTTCCATACAGCAGCAGCATAATGATTCCTTCCACCCGGTTGATGCTCTTCCGAATCCAGGCAAAAATCCAAACAACGGCACTCATAGCCAGCAGCAGCACCGTATCCATCAGATTTTCCGTCAAAACCTCCATAGGGCTTACGATTGCCGCCACACCTAAAATCAGCAGGATATTAAAAATATTGGAGCCGATTACATTTCCAAGAGCCATGTCCGCGTCCCCTTTCCTCGCCGCTGCCAGAGAGGTTACCAGTTCCGGCAGAGAGGTTCCAAAGGCTACGATGGTAAGGCCTATAAAGGTAGGGCTTAACCCAAAGGATTCGGCAATGGCCGAGGCCGCATCCACTACCAGATCCCCGCCCAGGATCACCGCTGCAATTCCGCCCAGAATAAACAGGATGCATTTCCATAGGGGAAGCTCCTTTTCCCGTGTCTCCTCCGGTTCTTCTGACGCACCGTCCCGGGCTTTTCTGGCGGAACGTACCATCCAAAACAGGAAGCCCAGAAAAAGGGCCGCCAAAACCAAACCGTCCAAACGTCCGATTGCCATACCCAGATATCCAAGAACCAGCAGCAGACCGGATACCAGGATTGAAATCGGAAGCTCCTTTTTCAGGGTGGCCGGCTGTACTGCCAAGGGCTGGAACAACGCACAGGCCCCGCAGACCACCATCAAATTAAAAATATTCGAACCTACCACATTACTGATCGCAATGGAATTATTGCCCTTCAGGGAGGCAGCAGTACTGACTGCCAGCTCCGGCGCACTGGTTCCCATTGCCACAATCGTCATACCGATAATTAAGGTCGGAATTCGAAATCGTCTGGCAACGCTGGCGCTTCCTTCTACGAAACAGTCCGCCCCTTTTATAAGCAGAAGAAATCCTGCAATCAACAAAAGATAATTCATAGCGCTCCTCCTCGTGCTCCATCCGGCCGGTAACCGATGGCCGTAGTTTTCATTTCCAGGGTATCCCTATCATACTAAAAATTCTTACCCTTGTCTACCAAAAACATACTTGGGATTGGGACGTAAACATTCCGGAAAGCTTTCTTAGAGACTGAAGCTGTGAAGGTATTTTTAATGTGGAAAGGCTCTGATCCCTTTATATGACAAATTTCATATTATATTTCCACAAATCCGCTGGTTTCTATGATTTCTAAATTTAATAACATTGTAAAAATGCGCATCTTATTATATAATGAAGAAAGAAAATACTCCCAGATGCGGATGTTCATTTTTCAAGTTTTGCCTAAAATTTAATTTGAGAGGACGAAGAGAATGAAGAAAAAAACAGATTTCCAGCCCGGCCAGCTCCCATATCGGAAAAAACGCCCTTTCCGACAGCGTTTTATCAGTAAACTGCTCTGTCTATGTCTGATCGGAGCCGCACTTCCCATTGAATATTACAGCTTCCCGGTACTGGCTGCCCAGGAACAGACAGATCCCGCAGCCGAAGCGCCTTCGGACGGATTGGAAAATACAAATGATGCAGAAAATCCGGGAACATCTTCCGAGAGCAATTTGAATGCGGACGGTACACAGAATCAGAACCCGGAAAATCCAACCACTGATTCGGAAAATAATTCGGCAGATGAAGACGAAAAATCTCCGGTTGATGAGATTGAATCCGATAACGGATCGAATCTGTCTGTGGAAACGGATTCTGAAAATAAGGATACCCCTGCCGGTGAAAATGCTTCTTCGGATGATTCGGAGAATACAGGGAATCCGGAGAATTCTAACGGTGATACAAATGATTCATCCATGCCGGATTCCCAGGTAGACACGGATCCTGATTCCGACGCTTCTGAGGATTCCGATGGTTTCGATTCAGACACCGGGAAGGATTCTGAGGATCCTTCTGATGTAGGGAATCATACCGAAAATTCTCTTTCCGATAATACGGCCGGAAAAGATGTTGTTCCGCGGTCAGGCTATTATATGGCCGAATTTTATTCCGGACATAATGAAAAAGAAGGACCCTTTGAGGCATTTATTCCAGATCCCGATTTTGGTACCGGAAAATATACTGCCCCGTCGTTAAAAACAATCGACGGATGGACAGCGTCCGGATGGTTAGCAGATACTTACGAAGATTGGATTCATGAACGCATTCACGCTAACCCGGAAGGTGATATACTTTCCTTAACAGATAATACAAAATATTATGGCCTCTATCGTACAGAAATTTCACTGGATTATTATACAGTCCCAGGCGGTTCATCTCTCGGAGTCTATGTAGACCAGTATTATATTTTAGTCCATCCAACTGAGATAGAGCACGCACCTCCCATATATACGATAAGAGAAGCCCCCAATGCCCCCGTCGGCTATACTTTTGCTGGCTGGAACACCAGCCCGGACGGATCCGGAGCAACATGCCAGCCTGGTGACACCTTTCAGCCTGCAGAGGATCTTTCTTTAAATCCCCAAAAGGGTTACTCTTTATATGCCCTGTTTACCAAACCCGTCACTCTGACCCTCTACTCCGGCCAGGCGGGACAGGCAGACACAGTTTCTTTGACTACCAGCAATCTGGCCGAAGCAGCCTACCCACTGCCCGCGCCCGAAGCTATGGAAGGCTGGACACCCGTCGGCTGGAGCAAAAGTCCAACCGGATACGATATCGACTATCAAATCGGTGAAACAGTGGAGCTAGACGCAGACCTAACCTTATATGGCGTCTATGAAAAAAAAGTTACCCTGACCTACGACGCTAACGGCATTGGAACTGCTCCGGCAGCCGACACAAAAACCTTCTATGCTAAAGTAAATGATAATTCAGTATTAAAGAATGAACAACTGTTTCCCATCGCAGCCCCCCTTACAAACGACCCGGATACGGGAGCTTCGTTTGAAGGATGGAACACAAGACCGGACGAATTGGGAGAATCCATTACTCCCGGAACCCTCAAGAATCTGGATTCCGATTTAACCCTCTACGCCATCTGGTATCTTCCCAACAGTGCGGCTTATCATGTAGAGCATTACCTGCAGGATGCGGAAGGGGAAGGATACACGAAATCCGATCAAGAAACCCAGCGTTTCCGGGGTACGATCGGTAAAGAAGCTACTGCAAGCCCCAAGGCCATTGACGGTTTTATTGAAAACACCACCCATCCCTCACGTGTGATATCCGGCGTTATCAAAGATGACGACTCCCTTGTATTATGCCTGTACTACGACCGCTATGTGGTGGATGTGGAGTTTGACTTAAACGGCGGTTCCGGCGACATACCGGATTCCCAGTCGCTGCGTCAAGGCAGCTTTTTACAGAAACCCGCCGATCCCTTCAAGGATGGTTATAACTTTATGGGCTGGTATTTGGATGCTGAGGGAACCGAAGGCAATCAATGGGACTTCGGCCAGACCGTAGAAAACAATACTATGGATACCAAGGTTACGCTTTACGCAAAGTGGGAGGATTTGACCGCCCCGGTTCTGGGAGAAGCTAAAATCTCCTCTGGCTACAAAGGGCTTTTCCATTGGATTATCCGAAAAAAAGGAGTAACCATTACCGTTCCTATTGCGGAATCCGGCAGCGGTATCCGGGAAGCAAATTATATTTTAATACCGGAAAACGGAACAGAAAAAACAGGGAATGCCCTTATTACAACCATTCACGATGATACAAATGTTACACCGGATGCTCAGAAAATACGGATTCGGATTATAGACGGGCAAACCGCCGCACAATTTACCGTTGATGAGGAATTCAAAGGCGCCATTGCCATGACCTGTACCGATAACAACGGCAATGTTTCCCCTCGGAAAATACTGACTGCCGAAGACGGCGGTATTATCGTAGAAGACAATGCGCCGGAAATCAATTTTTCCGCAGTAAGCGGCGGGCTGACCGAAGGGACCACTTCCATTGACGTATCGGTTGCGGATGACTGGAATGGCAATCTTTCCGGCGGTATCGGACAGATTTCTTACTGGGTTGACGAACAGGAAACCGCTTTCCCGGAGGAATTGTTCACCAAGGAAATCCTGGAATCCTACTCCTTTACCGTAGATCTTTCGGGAGAAGGGGCCCATACCTTGACGGTAACCGCAATTGACAATGCCGGAAACGAAAATACCCGGCAGATTACCGTCAACATCCGGCAGCCGGAACCAGGTGTTCCCGGTACACCCGGCGGCTCGGATGGCAGCTCCCCCGGCGGCCCGGATGGCGGCTTAGGAGGGTCCGGCAACCAGCTTCCGGATAATTGGAATCCGGGAAAACCCGGCATTTATAACGACTTCGATTATCCGGCATCTACCGGAAACGATGCCCCGGGAATGATCGACCCCACGTTTACAGATTCCAAAAACCTTCCCCGGGAACCAAGAACGGGAGAATTGACCCATGTGGAAATATATGCTACGATATCCATGATCGCAGGTTTTTCCTATCTGCTGCTGTATTTTACAGATGGGCTTAATATGACGGAACGGAAAAAGAACCAACTGGTTTCCCGGCTGGTACGCTGGGCGAACAACGGAAGCCGCTTCCGAAAGGTGCCTGCACTGATCGCCATTTTCTGCTTATTGGCGTACTATCACAGCATTGGTAAATACAACGAATGGGAGGTTGGATTTTGGAACCTAAACGGACTTTCCGCCCGCTAAGGATTTTATTACTACTGATTATTTTTGTTTGTTTGATTCCGGTACTTCGGTTTCATTTTACTTCTATGCAGCACGAAAAACAGCAAAAAGCTTTAAGAAATGCGGGGCCCCATCCGGAAGATGCGGGCCCCGAACTCAAATCTTCCGGTAATGGGACTTCCGGTACTTCTTCGGGCAAGGGAGAAATCCTGGACAAATTTCAGACGTTGTATTCGGAAAATTCTGACCTGGCGGGATGGCTCTTCATTGAAGGAACAAATATAAATAATCCTGTAATGAAATGTGAAGACGACGAATACTATCTTTCTCATGACTTTTATCGACAAAACGACAAATATGGATGTCTTTTTGTTCGGAACACCGCAGATCTCCACACACCGGGCACTAATTTTATTATTTACGGACACAATATGAAGGACGGCTCCATGTTCGGAGAACTGGATGCTTATCAATCGGAAGATTTTTGCCGGGAACACCCGGTTATTTCCTTCGACACCCTTTATGAGGAACGCAGCTATGAAGTAATCGCTGCTTTTCAGGCAAAGGTTTTTCCGGAAGACCTGGGAAATCAGCCGCAGCCTTCCAAAGACCCTTCCGCCTTCAAGTATTACGAATTTTATCAGGCGGATACCGAGGAAGATTTTTTATATTTTTATGAAAATATTAAAAAATTATCTTTTTACGATACCGGCGTAACGGCTGCTTTCGGGGATACATTCCTCACCCTTTCCACCTGTTCCTACCATACGGACGACGGCAGGTTTGTGGTGGTCGCAAAAAGAATCCCGTAGTTTTTGCTGGACAAATTTTCATTTTATGCTATAATATTTTAAGACTTTAACGTTATAAAGTAAAACAGGCTTAGGTCCAAGATCAGGATAAGATCCGGTATTTTTGAACCGGTAGAATTTATTGACCAGGAGGATGAAAACATGGTTTCGAAACGTATGCAACAATCTTTAGAAAGCGCCATCTGTATCCGGGATATTTTCGAGGAAGGGAAAAAACTGGCCGCTGTTTATGGAAAGGAAAATATATTTAATTTCAGTATCGGCAATCCCAGCGTGGCGCCGCCTGCCATTGTAAACGAAGCGATGAAGGAAATATTGGATTCGGAGGATCCTTTAACCCTTCACGGCTATCCGGCTAATGTGGGGCACCCCGATGTCCGCACCCATGTAGCGGAATATCTGAATAAAAAATACAAGACCGGCTATACCATGGACGGTATCCTTATGACCAGCGGTGCGGCTTCTGCCATTGCCATTCTCTGCAACACGTTTCTGGATCGGGATGATGAGGTAATTACCTTTGCCCCCTATTTTTGGGAATATAAAAGCTATGTGGAATCCTTTTACGGAAAGCTGGTTCCGGCCCTCTGCGACCAGAAGACGCTGCAGCCGAATCCGGATACCTTTGAAGCGGCCTTTTCCCCGAACACGAAATTTGTGCTAATCAACACCCCCAACAATCCCACCGGGGCTGTTTACTCGGAAGAATCCATTCAAAAGGTTGCCGAAATCCTAAAGCGGAAGGAGCAGGAATACGGCCACCCCATTTATTTAATTTCCGATGAACCTTACCGGAACCTGGCTTACAACGGTATTCCGGTCCCTTATCTGACTCATTATTATAAAAATACAATTGTAGTATATTCTTACAGCAAAACCTTATCCATTCCGGGAGAACGGATCGGCTATATCGCAATGGAACAGACGATAGACGGTTTCGAGGAAATTGTGGCCACGGCTACGGCCTCCATTCGGTATTTGGGCTATGTAAACGCTCCTTCCCTCCAGCAGAAAATGCTGCTGAAATGTGTGGATGCTTCCGTAGATATCAGCATTTATGAAAAAACCCGGGATGTCCTCTACGAAGGGCTTACCGGAATGGGCTACGAATGCATTCATCCGGATGGGGCTTTCTATCTCTTCGTTAAAGCCCTGGAAGAGGATGATTCCAGATTCTGCCAGGAGGCCAAGAAGGAAAGGATCATTATGGCGCCCGGTTCTGCGTTCTACGGCCCCGGATGGGTCCGGATTTCTTATTGTGTGCCCTTCAAAGTGGCGAAAGCCAGCCTTCCGGCCTTCCGGCATTTAAAAGAGCGCTATGAAAACGGGGAAATTGATTCTTAAGGAAGGATCCAAACAACGACAGTTGCTTAAACTCCAAAGGGACGGAGATTCAAAACCAGATTTGAATCTCCGTCCCTTTTCCCGGTTCGCTTTCCAGCTCTATCCTTGCGTTGTGCTGAGCTACGATATGCTTTACAATCGCAAGCCCCAGGCCGGTACCCCCATTTTGTTTGGAGCGGCCTTGATCCACCCGGTAAAATCGTTCGAACACCCGTTCTTGATGTTCCCTGGGAATCCCGATGCCCGTATCCTTCACAACTAAAAGTACTTTGCCGTCCTTCGGCTTCACGGATACGGCAACACTGCCGCCCCGGATATTGTAACGAACCCCGTTGCTGCAAAGATTATAGAGCAGCTCGTCGATTAAGGTCTTATTGGCAATGATTCGGGCGTGTTCTCCCTCCAAATGCAGGGCAACATCCTGCTTTTCTGCCTGCAGCTCCATCATATCCAGGCAGCCCTGGGCCGCTGCATACAAATCCACGTATTCCATTTCGAATGTATGTTCATTTTCATCCAATTCCGATAACCGCATAATATCGTTAATCAGGGTCAGAAGCCGGTCGGAGCTGCGGTATATTTCATTGGCAAAATGCCGTGTATCCTTTTCATCTGCCATACCGCTTCCGATCAGCTCGGCATATCCGGAGATAGCCGTCAGCGGCGTTTTCAGCTCATGGGACACATTTGCCGTAAATTCCTGGCGCATTCTGGCATGATTCAAAATATTGATGTGCTGTTCCCGGATTGTACGGACAAAAGGTTGGATTTCGCTGTAAATGCGTTCCGGATCCTCCGGGCAGGGATCGGTTTTGTTGGAATTTTGGTCATCCGGATGTCTCATGCCTGGATTTGAGCGGCTGCTCATTTTGACCGAATAAATGTCGTCGGGATGGGCAGCCAGACGCCGGATCGGGGCCAGCAATCGTTTTGTCAGCAAGTGGGACAAAAGCAGGCATACCGAAAGGATCAGCAGGGACAGCACAACTGCCAGCAACACCGTATTTCGGAACAAGTGGAAAATACGGTCCGAATCCTTTCCCACTCTTAGAATTCTCCCGTCGGAAAGCTGAAACGCATAGTACAACGTATGTACCGCAATGGTGTTGGAGGTTCGAACCGATGTTCCTTCCCCATATTTTAACGCTTTCACAATTTCCAGCCTGCTTAAGTGGTTATCCATACTGCTTTCATCCGCCAGGGTATCCAGGATTACCTTGCCCGAGGAATCCAGCAGGGTGATCCGAAGACCGTCCTCCTTGGGGTCATAATCGCTTTCCTCCAGACAGTCAAGACCGTCCATAAGCTCCATTTCATTTGCAATCACATGGCCATACGTCTTTAAATCATCATAGACCTGGCTTTTTAACAGGGTGGAAAAAAGCAGCATAGCGCTGACCGCTGTAACTATTATGGCGAAAAATGCGATTAATCCAAACTGGAGATGAATCCGTTTTTGCATACTGTTGTTCTGTCCCATCCTTTTGAACCCTTTCCTCCACTTTCTTGCGTTTCGCCGCATGATTTCCTTTTTCCTGTTGATTCCGGTTTTTCAAAAAATATTCTATATTCCTGATAATACTAATTTTTCATGGAATAGCCCACATTTCGAACCGTTTTGATGGCGCTTCCGGCTTCCCCCAGCTTCTGACGCAAGGTACGGATATGCATATCCACGGTACGGCTCTCTCCCTCATAATCAAATCCCCAGACCTGATTCATAATTTTATCACGGCTTAATACAATTCCGCGGTTCAGCAGCAGCATTTTCAGCAGCTCAAATTCCTTGTAGGTCAGCTCACAGCTTCTGCCTTCCGCCAATACGGTACGTTTTTCCGTATCCAGCACGATCTGGCCGTTGGTTAGCACTGCCGCCTCTTTTTCACCGCCTGTCCGGCGCAGCAGCGCCTTGACCCGGGAAATCAGCTCCATGACCCCGAAGGGCTTCGTCATATAGTCGTCCGCCCCCAGATCCAGCCCTTTTACTTTATCCAGTTCCGTGGTTTTGGCCGTAACCATAATGATGGGAATATTTTTGGTGGAGGGGTTTCGCCGCAGGGCTGTCAGAATATCCAGCCCGTCTTCGTTTGGCAGCATAATATCCAGCAGGATCAGATCCGGCATCCGTTGCTCCATCCCCTGATACAATTCCTTGCCGCACTGGAATTCCACCACATCAAAACCGCTGTTTTTCAATGCATAACGCTGAATTTCCCGGATATTTACATCATCTTCTACAATACCGATCAGCGGCATATCGTTCCTCCTGTTCTCTTTTTTCAAAAATAAGTTTCCGTCTATTGTCGGAAACAAACCCCATTTATTTTCAAAAAATCCTTCTTAGGGCAGCATATACTGATTCTTATAAGCTTCCAGCATAAAATCAAAGTTCCGTTTTGTATCACTCTTTAAATGATTCATGTATTCATGGGCTTCAAAGTTACTGTCCTCACTCTGAATCATATAGACCGCCAGGTTGGAACAATGGTCAGAAACACGCTCGTAATTTGTAGCAATATCGGACAGAAGGAGCCCCAGCTCAATCGTGCATTTCCCTTTCCGCAGCCGCTTGACATGACGCTTTTTGACGTCCTTATTCAGCTGGTCAATCACTTCCTCCAAGGGCTCTACCGTCATTGCCAGATTTTTATCATTCTCCAAAAATGCCTGGACGGAACGATTCAGGATATTTTCCACCGCGCCGCCGAAAATCTGCATCTCTTTCCGGGCCTTATCGGAAAATTCCAGCTTCTTCTTATGCATTTCCGCCGCCAGCTCCATGACATTCACCGCGTGGTCGGCAATCCGTTCCAAATCCCCGATGCTGTGGAGCAGCATGGACACGTTCTGGCTGTCCAGATAGTTCAAGTCCCTGCTGTTTAACTGTACCAGATAAGCCCCCAGCTTGTCATCATATTTATCTGCTAAATTTTCCAGTTCTTCCACTTTATCCGCTTCTTCCTGGGAAAACTGCTCAAACAGATGCATGGCGGAAATCATGGCTTCCTTGGAAATCTCAGCCATTTTGTATGTGAGATTCTTACACTGTTCAATGGCAAAGCCCGGCGCAGATAAGAACCGGCTGTCCAGTAACGGGAACTGGCTGCTTCTGGACTGGGCCGCCCGCTCTTTTTCGTCCTCCGGCAGGGTCAGATAAGCCAGCTTTTCCAGCAGCTTGGTAAAAGGCAGCAGGATCAATGTGGCAAAAATATTAAAAATACTATGCATCATGGCAATTCCGGCCCCGTTTACGGTTTGATCCACAAATTCAAACCCGATCAGCGCATTCAGCACATAATACAGGATCAAAAAGACCGAAGCCCCGATTACGTTAAAATACAGATGTACAAATGCCGTACGCTTTGCCCCTTTATTGGCCCCAACCGCAGACAGCAGCGCCGTTACACAGGTACCGATATTCTGTCCTAAAATAATCGGAATCACGGAACCGTAGGTAAACGCCCCGGTTACGGACAATGCCTGCAGGATTCCCACAGAGGCGGAAGAGCTTTGAATGACTGCCGTCAGCAGCGCACCCACCAGGATTCCCAACAGGGGATTGGAAAATTTCGTCAAAATCCCGGTAAATTCCGGCACATTTGCCAGGGGCTTTACGGCTGCGCTCATGGCATCCATACCGAACATCAGTACGGCGAATCCCAATAAAATTGTACCGATTTCTTTTTTCTTTTCCCCCTTCTTGCTCATCAAAAAGATAATCCCGATCAGCGCCAGCACCGGGGAAAAGGAGGTTGGTTTTAGCAGCTTTAAGAAAAAGCTGTCCCCTTCCAGGCCGGATAAGCTTAAAATCCAGGATGTAATGGTGGTACCGATGTTGGCCCCCATAATAATGCCGATGGCCTGGGAGAGCTTCATAATCCCGGAATTTACAAATCCCACCAGCATTACCGTTGTGGCGGAAGAGGATTGTATTAGGGCAGTCACTCCCGCTCCCAGCAGCACAGCCTTTAAGGGATTCGACGTCAGTTTTTCCAAAATCTGTTCCAGCCGCCCGCCGGACATGCGTTCCAGTCCGCTTCCCAGTACATTCATCCCATACAGGAATAAGGAAAGCCCTCCAATCAATGATAGAAATCCAAAAAAATCCATATGTTTCCTCCTGCTATCTTTCAGTGTGTATTGATTGTTTTCTTTTTCACAAAGGGAAGATGTCCTTTGACTGTCTTTATAGTATACCCAATAAGTAAAGGGCATAGCGATTTCTTGTAAAATCTGTGTAAAGTTTTCAAAGGTTGGAGGTTGGGATGTGATTGGATTTTTTCACCAAAAAAGCACCTGAAGGTTTTAGGTTCTTTCTGAACTTTGGGTATGACAGCACCGCAATTAAGCCGTCAGATAAGT
>CAJUSQ010000016.1 GCA_910588885.1 uncultured Lachnospiraceae bacterium | reverse complement strand
CCCGGAGGAAGCCAAAGAGGCGGCAGAAGAAATTCCGGCGGAAATAGCTGCCGGAGAGGAACTGGTGAAGTATTATGGGCTTAGTCCGGAATGGGGCTGGTATTTTGAGCGGAAAACGTTAAAAAAGACGATGCCCTGGGAGAACCTTCGGATCAGGTTAAAACCAGATAAGCTGCAAATTCAATGCAAACAGATGTTCGAAACGAAAGTTGGCGAAAAAGAGAGGAAAATTACCTTTCTCCATCCGATAGAGGGCAGCAGCCATGTGCTGCAGGTGGAGGAGGTGACCAGCGAGGAACTGCCGGAGCGATTTGTTACGATGGGAGAAACGGAATACCGGATTCCCACCCATTTACAGGGTTTGTATTATTCTTTTTCGGATCCGGCGGATTCGGAACGGTTTACGGTACGGGATTTGGGGCAGGGGGATCAGCCGGTTTGCGTAGATGAAAAACAGCGTGAACAGGGGGCAACCAGCTTTTTTCTGTGCGGGAATTTCCAGAGGGCAGAAGGAGAGGATCCCAAGCGGGCAGATTGGATGTTCCAGGCTTCCCGGGCCTGCTTTCAGCCGGTGGATCAGGTATGCTGGGGGATTATGGCAATTATGGAGCGTGGAGAAGAAATTTCCTTAGAGCTGGAGCGGCCGAAAGCTGCAGAAGAAGAAAACGGACATGGGGAGTGCGAATGATATGAAATATCTTGATTATATCACTTTTCCCAGCCAGGAAGAGGAATTTGATTTTTTCCTGAAAATAAAAAGAAGTTGTTATGATTCCTTTTATCCCTTCCAGATTTTGTCCCGACATGGATTTTGCCGGATTGATTTTGAACCGATTACAATCCTGTATGGCGGGAACGGCTGCGGTAAAACAACGGCGTTGAATGTGATTGCCGAAAAGCTGGGGCTGCGCCGGGATTCCAAATTCAATAAATCCAATTTTTTTCCGGAGTATTTAAACCTGTGCCTGGTTGAATTGGAGCAAAAGATTCCCAAATGCAGCTGTATTGTTACAAGTGATGATGTGTTTGACTATATGCTGAATATTCGAAGCCTGAATGAGGGCATTGATTTGCGGAGAGAGGAGCTTTTCTCGGAATATCTGGATGTGAAGTATTCCGGGTTTCAGATGAAGTCCCTGGAGGATTATGAGCAGCTGAAGCGGGTGAATCTGGCCCGGAGCAAGACACAGTCCAAATTCGTCCGAAAGGAATTGATGGACAATGTCCGGGAATATTCCAACGGGGAAAGCGCGTTCCATTATTTTGCGGAAAAAATAGAAGAAAACGGCCTGTATCTGCTGGACGAGCCGGAAAACAGCCTGTCACCGGAGCGTCAGCAGGAATTGGTGCGCTTCATTGAGGATTCGGTACGTTTTTTCGGATGTCAGTTTGTGATTTCCACCCATTCCCCCTTCGTGCTGGCTTTGAAGGGGGCGAAAATCTATGATTTGGATGAAAATCCGGTGGATTTGAAAAAATGGACGGAGCTTGCCAATGTCCGGACTTATTTTGAGTTTTTTGAAAAACACCGGGACAAGTTCCGGCCATAAGTCCGGAGTGGGAGTGTATTCGGCTTTGGTTCGAGAATGCGATAATAATTAAAATTCCAGCCGCATATCATACCAGACGGCGCCGCCGTGGACGGATTTTGAAATGCCGAAATTTTGAAATCCGAATTTTTCATAGTAGGGAATCAGGGATTCTTTACAGGTCAGGATGCAGCCCCGGCGTCCCTGGGCTCCGGCGGCGGAAATAACCTGTTCCATAACGGCGGCGGCACAGCCCTGCCTGCGGAAGGCGGGGAGGGTGTTGACCCCGAAAATGGCCTGATACTGGCCCTGCGGATTGTGAAGGCCGGGATTTTCGTACATTTCATCCCGGATGGTAGGAGCATCGGTAACCATCCCGTTGATAAAGCTGACAATGGCTCCATGGGCTTCCAAAACCCAGAAATGGTCAGAATAGACGGCCAGACGTCCTGCCAACGTCTCTTCAGAGGCGGCTTCCGCTTTTGGAAAACAGGCGGCTTCGATGGCGGCAAGCTGAGCCAGATCTTCGGGCACAGCAGTGCGGACAGAGGGAGTATTGTCAATGTAGCGCAGGATTTTAGCAGGATTTCCGGCAACAACGGCATTGGCCGGAACATCTTTGGTTACCACGGAGCCTGCGCCGATTACGGCGTTATCGCCAATTGTAATGCCGGAGAGGACCACGCAGTTTCCTCCGAACCAGACATTGTTGCCGATGGTGATGGGACGGGCATATACATAATTGGCGGTCCGGGTGAGGGCGTCCATGGGGTGATTGACCGTATACAGGCAGGTTTGAGGGCCCATCAGGCAGTTATCCCCAATGGTAATCGGAGCGGCATCCAGCATGACACACTGAAAATTAGCAAAGAAATTTTTTCCCAGGTGGATCTGAAAGCCGTAGTCACAGTGAAAGGGCGGTTTGATAAAAACATCGTCGGGGCAGTCGCCGAACAGTTCCTGCAATAGCTTTCGGCGTTGTTCCGGCTCCTCCTCCGGAGTGGCATTAAAGGCATCTGCCAAACTGCGGGCCGCTCTTTTTCGTGCAGCGATTTCCGGATCGCTGTTCCAAAAGGGTTGTCCGGCTTTTAATTTGTCCAATTCCGTAAGGGGCTGCCGGCTGCTTTGATGTATATGATCCATGTTACTCCTCCTCGTATCGGTTGATTACAGACAATCAAACCGTTTCTGTTTTGTATTATTATACCTTAAGAAAATTTTGTTTTCAAGGCATCAAACCGTCGCTGTTTTTATGAATCTTTTGTGTTCTTAGGCTTAAGGCTTTACGGAATGGGTAAAAATATGATATGGTTATAGAAACAGGATATGGAAAAAACAGGGATTTGTACCATATCACGACGGATAGAGAGGATGTTGAAATTGGAAGAGCATTTGGAAGAGAAAAAAAGAGGTTTTGGAAAAGGCGTGCTGGTGGGTGTATGCAGTACGCTGGTTATTGTGCTGATCTTAGGCGGAACGGCCGTGGGGCTGCTTCGGGCCAATGGAGCGGGCCAGGGGAAGCAGAGTTCCAAAGCAGGCCAGGAGGCGAAGCAGGAGGTGTCAGCAGACGCGGATGCAGGGATGCTGGAGGAAATATTAGATGTGGATTTAATTTCTAAACTATCCACGATTTCCGCATTTATTGACGAACGCTATCTGTATGAGACCGACAATGAGGTGATGAAGAAGGGGATTTTAGACGGCCTGGTAAATTCCCTGGGAGATCCCTATTCGGAATATTATGATGAAGCGGAGCTTTCCAGTTTTCAGGATTCTACGGATGGGGAATATGTGGGCATCGGGGCCGGTGTGAGCCAGGAACGGAGTACGGGTATTGTGCGTATTGTCAGGGCTTATGAAGGAACGCCTGCGGAAGAAGCCGGGCTGCTGCCGGGGGATATTTTGGTTTCGGTGGACGGGACAGAAGTAACCGGGATAGACTTGAATCAGGTGGTGTATAAGATCAAAGGGGAAGAAGGGACGAAGGCAGCCCTGGTGATCTACCGGGAGGAGAAAGGCCAGTACCTGGATATTGAAGTAGAGCGGAGAAAGGTGGAGATCCCCACCGTTATCAGTGAAATGCTGGAGGATAAGATCGGTTATATTGAAGTTACCAGTTTCGACGGAGTCACGGCGAACCAGTTTATCGAAGCCTACGAATCCCTGAAATCACAGGGCATGGAACGGGTGATCGTGGACATGCGGGACAATGGCGGCGGCCTTGTGGATGTTGTGGAAGAGATGCTGGATTACCTGCTGCCGGAGGGCGTTATTTTCTATGCAAAGGATAAGTACGGCACAAAATCCAGCGAGTACATTTCGGATGCAGACGCAGCCCTGGATATCCCTATGGCAGTACTGGTAAACGGAAATACAGCCAGCGCGGCGGAGGTTTTTTCCGGTAATATCCAGGCGTTCGGAAAGGGAAAGGTAGTAGGCACGGTGACCTTTGGAAAGGGAGTGATGCAGCAGCTTTTTTACATTGATGCGGAGCAGACTTCGGCTATTAAGCTTACGGTGGCAGACTATTATATCCATACCGACAAGAATATCAACGGTACCGGGATTTTACCGGATATCGAGGTGGAATTGGACGAAGAAGCGGTGGGACAGCCCAATCTTTCGAAAGAGCAGGATAACCAGCTGCAGAAAGCCATAGAAACGGTCAAAGGAATGTAAGGGCGGGAAGCCGGACAGCCCGGGAACGGCTGCTTTTCCGGTGAAACCGGGAAAAAGAACGGAAAGCATTTCCAAACGTATAAATAAGACAGGAACGGGCATATATTTGGAAGAAAAGAATTTCAGGTATATGCCCTTATGAAAAAAATCAAATCAGCAATTCTGGCAGAAATATTCTGCTTCTGTATCATCCTTGGCGTCTATTTGGGACAAAAGGAGTCTGCGCCGATATCTGCAGAAAAATCAAATCAGGATTATATAAAATGGGTAGATTTTAACGTATCCTATGAGGCGCTTTGTGCCGCTTACCAATGGGACGTGGATACTTATCAGTCCAAGCATCCCGTTCACTGGGTGGAGCTTTTGGCATATCTTGCGGCCAGGAACGGAGGGAATTTCGGGAAAGGCGACCTGAAAGCCATTGCCGCAGCCGGGGAAATGCTGTCTTCCGGGGAAACCACAATGGAAGAGCTTACCAGGGATTTGAAGTATTATTCCTACTATAAAGAAGCTTACGGCGCCGTATTAAACGGTTATGTAGGAGAATATGAGGTGGAAACGGAGCCGGGCAGCGGCCGGTATGAGAAGAAATACGGCCTGAAGGCCCACCTGCCTGTGGCCAAGGGGTTTCCCTATAGCGATTATGACGATTTCGGCGTTTCCCGGAGCTATGGCTATCGGAGGCAGCATTTGGGCCATGATATGATGGGGCAGATTGGTACCCCCATAATCGCCGTAGAATCCGGCTATGTAGAAGCAATCGGATGGAACCAGTACGGGGGCTGGCGGCTGGGCATCCGCAGCTTTGATAAACAGCGGTATTATTATTACGCCCACCTGCGCCAGAATTACCCCTATGCGGAAGGGCTTGCGGAGGGAAGCCTGGTTACGGCGGGCGATGTGATCGGTTACATGGGGCATACCGGGTACAGCACTACGGAAAATGTGAATAATATAGACCAGGTACATCTGCATTTCGGGATACAGCTTATTTTTGACGAATCCCAGAAGGAAGGGAATGGGGAAATCTGGATCAATCCGTATCAATTGATTCGTTTTCTGCGGAATAATCAGTCGGAAACGGAAAAAGTTCCGGATACCAAGGAGTGGAAAAGAGTACGGGACATGGTTGACCCGGCTGTTGTAGAGGAAGCCAAAGCAAGGGAAAAAATCCTGTCTAATCCCTAAAGCAGAGCCGGGAAACAGATCTCGTCCCTTATGAAATACGGAAGATCCCAATCACCCCGGCCGCTTTGTAATGTGGAAGGTATCGGACAGCAGCAGCCAGTTGGCCCGGAACAGCTGCATGATCTGCCAGTAACCGACGCCCCGAAGCCCGAATTCCGAAACCAGGGAAAATTTGCCCTGGAGGCTCCGGACATCCTCGAACCAGACCTCGTGTTCCAGGCCCCCTTCCTCGTAGCGGAAATAGGGGGATGCGGCAACGGGGTCAAACTGGATTCTTACATCGTGGGAAATGGCGATTTGGACGGCTTCCACATTTCCGATGGTGCGGGCCTTTGATTCTCCCCGGACAAAGGGCAGGGTCCAGTCATAACCGTAGTTTGGGATCCCAAGGGAAAGCTTTTCCGGAGGAATCCTGGTTACGGCATATTCTACAACCTGCCGGACCTTGTTCAGGGGAGCCACAGCCATCGGCGGGCCATAGGTATAACCCCATTCGTAAGTCATAAGCAGCGCGGCGTCTGCGGCTTCTCCCAGCAGGGCAAAATCCTTGCCTTCGTAAAGAAGGCCCTTTTGGCCGTCGGCAATTTTAGGCGCAAGAGCTACGGAAACCGGATACCCCAGGGTGTTAACGGCCTGACGGACATTTCCGACAAATGCGGCAAAGGCGACCCGGTCCTGGGGCAGAATGTATTCAAAGTCGATATCCACGCCCCGGAAGCCTTTTTCCGGGAGGATAGACAGCAGTTCCGAAATCAACTGTTCCTGGGCTGGTAAATGATTCACAATCTGTGAAATCAGGTTGTTATTGAACTGGCCGTCCGGGCCGAAAGGCGTTAAGGTCAGAATCGGTGCGGTCCGGTAACGCAGAGCAGCTGCAATCATGGGGCTGTCATCCCACAGCGGCGCAATCAAATGGCCTTCCGCCGTAAAACCGTAGGAAAAAACATATAGGTCGCTTAAGTAAGGCAGGGTCTGTTCCAGTACATAGGGACTGATGAAAGGGTAGGCATAACCTCCGGCAGAAATATCGGGCAGCAGGGGCGAAGAAGGCCCTTTGGAAAGCAGCAGCGCCTGGCCCACTGCAAGACGATAGGGAAAGGGAATTTGGTTGTTATAAAGTATGGTGTCCACCCCCACTCCCTGCTCCCAGGCAATGGAATCCACGGTGTCGCCGGGCTGTACAAGATATATTTCCATAAAAAATCCCTTTTTCTGTTAGTATATGGAAAAAGAAGGGAAATGCTACAGTTTCGATAGTCCCGTGAAACCGGAAAAGCAGTTATGACCAGCCCTTATGGATCGCACCGGAGCCAAATCGTTCCTGCAGCTGTTCCATGGCATGGTCTGCCCGGATTTCCTTTTGGGTACGCGGCAGGTCGAACAGGTTCATCTGGATCGGTTCCGCTTCCTGGGACAGCTTGGAGGTGCGTACTCCCAGCAGCCGGATGGGTTCTCCGTTCCATAGTTCATTGAACAGGCAGCAGGCAGCCTCAAAGAGGGGCTTGCCTTCGCAGGTGGCCTGGGGGAGCTGCTTTTGATGGGAAACCTTTTTAAAGGTGGCATATTTCAGCTCCGTGCTGACCATTCCGGCCAATTGGCCGCTCTTTTTCAGACGGCGGGATACCTGGCTGCATAAGGAACGGAGGACTTCCCTGGCCTCCGGAGCGGTGATAACATCTTTGGGGAGCGTGGTGGAATTACCGACGCATTTCAGCTCGGCTTCCTCCGTTTCTACCGGGGTATCGTCAATGCCATTGGCAAATTCCCAAATCAGCCGGCCATGGCTTTTCATATGGCTCATAAGGATATGGACATCAGTTCTTGCCAGGTCTCCGATGGTATAAAGCTCCAGCTTGTGCAGGGCGGCTGCGGAAGATTTTCCCACCATATACAGTTCTTCTACGGGAAGGGGCCACATCTTGTCGGCGATTTCTTCCGGAAAAAGGGTGTGGACGCGGTTGGGCTTCTGAAAATCCGAGGCCATCTTCGCCAGCAGCTTGTTGTTGGAAATCCCTACGTTGACCGTAAAGCCAAAGGTGTCGTATACCTTGTCCTTGATTATTGTAGCGGCGGTTTCGGGGGAAGGATACCTGCCCTGCCGGGTTGTGAAATCCATGTAGCATTCGTCTACGCTGACTTGTTCCAGACAGGGGCAGAAGGAGGAGAGCAGTCCCATCATCTCATGGCTGTACCGGGAATAGAGCCTGTGGTCCGGCGGTTCGGAAACCAGGTCAGGGCACTTGGCCAGCGCCTGGGAAACCGGTTCCCCGGTTTTGATGCCGTAAGCCTTGGCCGGAATGGACTTTGCCAGCACGACCCCGTGGCGGCTCTTAATATCTCCGCCGATGATGGCAGGGATGTTACGCAGATCCACGGTACTTCCCTGCTTCAGCTTCTCTACGGCAGACCAGCTTAAATATGCGGAATTCACGTCTATATGAAAAATCAATCGGTTCATAGGCTTGCTCCTGTCAAAGAATAGGTTCCCTGCCGGAAGGAGGGAGATTCTGTAAAAAAGAGAACAAAAGTTCGTTTTTTCTATTATAAAGGGTGGAGCCGGGATTGTCAATCCCATTTCCGGTTTCTTCCGTTGACGGGGCGAACCGTAATTTTATTCCGTTACTGTATTGGCCTGTGGCCATGCAGCGCACGGCCCAGAAGTGAACCGTAATGTGATTCCTACATATTATGGTAGTGAGAAGAAGAAGGAGAATCCCAAAGGAGAGTTTCAATGGAAGAGAGATGTAAAACCCTTGCCGATCCCTGTGATTTTATGGGAATCAGGCCGATTATGGCCGATTTGCCCTATCCGCAGATCCAGGTAAAGGAACGGAATCAGAGCTATGCCAATTTACTGAGTATTGATTACTGCGGTGCGGTATCCGAACTGTCTGCCATTACCCAATATATCAACAATGAAAACCGTTTGTCCCATGAAAACTGTGGGGTGGCAAAAACCATTCTGGGTATCGGCATGGCAGAGATGATACATTTACAGAAGCTGGGAGAACTGATCGTACTGTTGGGCGGAACCGTTGATTTTACGGCCAGATACAAAAAAGGCGGCAGGATGTGGACACCGGAGTATTTAAGCCTGCCGGAACAGCTTCCGAAAATGCTGCTTGCGGATATTGAAGCGGAAAAAGCGGCCATCCGTCAATATGAGGTGCATATCGGTATGATAAGAGACGAATGTGTAAACGCAGTACTGGCAAGAATTATCAAGGATGAGCACTATCATATTATGCTGCTGAAGGATCTGCTGCAGAGCCTGTAAACAGGAAAAGAAGCCGGGGTCTATGCTCCGGCTTCTTTTCTTAAATCTTTTTCTTGTATCCATCTTCCTGCATCTTTAGATTTCAAACTGGTTCATCATATCTACCATGGCTTCTACCTGCATTTTCTGGGCTTCGCTGACAGCCGCCGTTTCCTCGGAAGTGGCGGAGTTATTGTCAACCACGGAGGAAACCTGTTCAATGCTTTCGTTTACATGATGCATCTTCTCTACATCCTGCTTCAGCATATGTACGATCTGTTCGATCTTTTCCGTTGCGACAGTGGTGCTGTCCATAACTTCTTTCATATTGTCGGAAGTTTCATCCGCTATGGCAATTCCCTTGTCCATGGCGGTGAGCGTGGTTTCAATCAGCTCCGTGGTCTTTCCGGCGGCCTTGGCGGATTCGTCGGCCAGGTTTTTCACCTGCTCCGCTACAACGGCAAAGCCCTTTCCGGCTTCTCCGGCCCGGGCGGCTTCAATGGCTGCATTTAAGGACAGCAGATTGGTCTGGGAAGCAATGTCCTCTATGGTTCCGATAATCGTGCCGATCTGTTCGGAACAAATGCTGATTTCGGCGATGGCATCCTTCAATTCCTGCATCTTCTGATTGCCCTTTTCCAGGTTAATGCTGGCGTTGGCGGCGATTTCGGCGGAAGCCTCCGCTTCCTGGGCGTTCTTTTCCATGCTCGTGGTCATGCCTTCGATGATGGTCATCAGGTCGGATACCTGCATGGCCTGGGCGGTACAGCTCTTGGCCAGGTCTTCCGCAGCAAAGGCCAGCTGTTCGGTTCCGTTGTCAATTTCCCCGGAAGCATTGCGCAGCGTCAGCAGTGTATCCCGCATCTGTGCGCCGATTTTCAGGAAGGATTCCTTGATGGCAATAAATTCCCCCACATATTCCTGTTCTACCCGGATATTATAATTGCCGTTCCCCATCTGCTCCAGGATGCCGGTGATCTCTTCCACCATGCCTAACAGGTTTCGCTTCATAAACGCGATGGAAGTCACCATCCGGCCCACTTCGCTTTCATTTTCCGGCAAATCCAATTCCGTGTGGAAATTGCCTTCCGCAAGCACGCTCATTTGTTCCGAAACCTTCTGGATGGGCTGCAGCAGTTCTCTGTCCGCAAACCGGATCGTACGGATCAGCTGTATCACTACATAAATAAAGGAGCAGGCAAACAGGATTTCAAAAATCAGCTGAAAAATATTTAAAATCATCTGGTTCTGGTTTTTCCGGTCCAGGATGGTCTGGATGGTATCGTCCGTCAATTGGTTGATCTGTATGACGGTATTTTCATACTCGGTACTGAATACCTGGGACTGGGCGGCCGCCAGATCCCCGTTCTTCACACAGGCCATGGCTTCTTCTTCTAAAGGTACCAGATTTTCGGACATAGATGCGATCTGGTTCAGGCTTGCCCATTCCTTCTGGGTAAGGCCGCATTGATTTAACGTTGCGATGGCCTTCTCCCGGTTCTTGTCCTCATTCAGCTCCTTCATGTAACCGTCGTAATAAATTTCGTTTCCGGTAACGGCGTAGGACTGGACTTCAAAGGTTAAAGTCTTCGATCCGATCCGGTACTGGTTCAGCGCCACAGTGGTGTTCAGCTGGGAAGTATGCATTGCGGACATTGCAATGTTAAACCCAATGAAGCCCAGCAGCAGGACGCCTCCGGTTCCGACTGAAATGAATGCCTGCCGCACCAGCCGTTTCAGCAGTGCGGCCTGGCTTGCTGCCTCTGCCGTATTCCCTTTTGGTTTCCCCATAAGATAGTAACCTGCCTTTCTGCGAAAAGTATCGCCGGGAAGAAATTCCCTCTCATTTCATATGTTTATGAAAAAAATGTCTCTAAGTATAATTATACTGAAAAAACAGGAAAAAAGCAATCTTTATTCCCCGATCCAGACCATTACGCTTCTGGGTTGGATGCAGAAACGGTCCCGGGAGGTCCGGCAGGGAGACAGTTCCGTATTCCAGGTATCCACGGCCAGCTTCCAAACCATCGTGCCCGGCAGTTCCGGCAGGGTGATGTCCAAGGATTCCCAATAGGCGTTGGAAGCGACGTAGATGACCTGGGGCCTGGAGTAAGGCTCCTGCCCGGCAAACATGACGCCGATATACCGGTCAAAATCGGTAAACTGTTCCTGCCAGGGATTGACGCCGTGGAAGCTTACGTCCGGGAAGCCGCAGGCGCCGTTGCTCAGGTTGGTACGCAGGATCCGATGATCCTTCCGGAATCGAATCATGATTTGGAAGAACCGGAAAATATCCTGATTCTGCTCTAACAGGTTCCAGTCCAGCCAGGAGGTCAGATTATCCTGACAATAGGCATTGTTGTTGCCGAACTGGGTGTTGCAGAATTCGTCTCCGGCTAAAAACATGGGAATTCCCCGGCTGCACATCAGAATGGCGAAAGCATTGCGGATCATCCGATGCCGCAGGGAATTGATTTCCGGGTCGTCGGTATCTCCTTCTACGCCGCAGTTCCAGCTGTCATTATTGCCGGCCCCGTCCGTGTTTTCCCAGCCGTTTTTCTCATTGTGCTTTTCGTTATAGGAAAACAGGTCATACAAGGTGAAGCCGTCATGGCAGGTAATGAAGTTCACGGAGGCGTTTTTCCGGGAATTCACCTCATAAATATCCCGGGAGCCGATGATACGCATGGCTGCGGCCTGCGCCATGCCCTCGTCCCCCTTTAAATACCGGCGTACGTCGTCCCGATACCTTCCGTTCCATTCGGCCCAGCGGTTCCAGGAGGGGAAGCTGCCTACCTGGTACAGTCCCCCGGCATCCCAGGCTTCCGCAATCAGCTTCACATCCCCCAGGATGGGATCGAAGGCCATAGCCTGCAGAAGCGGCGGCTTGTTCATGGGCGTACCGTCTTCGTTACGGCCCAGAATGGAGGCCAGGTCGAAGCGGAAGCCGTCCACCCGGTAAGTCGTTACCCAGTATCTTAAACAGTCCAAAATCATCTGATGCACGATGGGATGGTTGCAGTTTAAGGTATTGCCGCAGCCGCTGAAATTGTAATAATCTCCGTTGGGGGTCAGAAGGTAGTAGATGTTGTTGTCAAAGCCCTTGAAGGAAAAGAAGGGCCCCTGCTCATTTCCTTCTGCCGTATGGTTGAATACCACGTCCAGGTATACTTCGATGCCGTTCTGCTTAAATGCCTGGATTAAATTTTTCAGTTCGTTCCCTTCCCGGTTGTATTCGGTGCTGGCCGTATAGCTGGTGTTGGGGGCAAAAAAGCTGACGGTATTATAACCCCAGTAGTTGTAGAGCTTCTTGCCGTCTTTTTCCCGGTAATCCAGCATTTCATCAAATTCAAAAATCGGCATCAGCTCCACGGCGTTCACACCTAAGGACAGCAGGTAAGGGATCTTTTCCATCAATCCTGCGAAGGTACCGGGATGTTCTACGCCGGAGGATTCATGCATGGTAAAGCCCCGGACATGAAGCTCGTAAATAATGAGATCCTCCATGGGAATCAGGGGCGGGGCGATATCCTCCCAGTCAAAGTCGTCCTTTACGACCCTGGCGCGGTAATGCTGTCCCTGGGGGCCGGTTACGCCCCAGCGGCTTTGGCCGGTTACCGCCTTGGCATAAGGATCCAGCAGATACTTGCTCCGGTCATAAATCAGTCCTTTGGAAGGATCGTAAGGGCCGTCTACCCGGTAGGCATATTCAAATTCCTGGATATCCAGCTTAAATACAATCATGGAATAGACATTTCCGATGCGGTAGTGCTGGGGAAACGGAAGCACAGCGAAGGGCTCCTGCTCGGTCCGTCGAAACAGCAGAAGCTCAATAGAGGTGGCCCCATGGGAATAGACAGTGAAGTTTACGCCGCCGGGGATTGCGGTGGCGCCGTTGATTTCGTAAAAGCCCGGACGTACGGAAAAGCCGTCCAGATAATCCATAGGCACCAGATGGATGCTGCGGGGCAGCGCCTGTTTTGACACCTCGTCCTGCATCAATTGTTTTGCAGCCCTGCGGGGGCTAACGATTTCTGTTTCATGCTTCATGGTATACTCCTTTCGCACATCTTGCAAAAAATTCTCCTATTGTTCTATTATACAACGTATTTACTGGAAAAAACAGAGATTTTTGAAAAAACAGAAGAAAAATTGGGCGGCGTATCTGAGTTGACGAAAATAGGTGGTTTTGCTATACTTTTTGGGAAGAACAGAAAGGGAAACGGGAAAAGAAAATGACGGCAAATGATTTTTCAAAAGGCAGGGTCTGGCAGAATATTGTTTCCCAGGCCATACCGCTGACCTTGGCTCAGCTGGTACAGCTTCTCTATAATGTAGTAGACCGGATCTACATCGGACATTTGCCCGGGGCGGACAATACGGCGCTGACCGGGATTGGGCTGACCTTTCCGATCGTTACGCTGATTGCCGCTTTTACGAATTTATTCGGCACCGGAGGCACCCCGTTGTTTTCCATTGCCAGAGGCGCCCGGGAGGAAGAGAAGGCGGAGGAAATATTAGGGAACGTCTGTTCACTCCTGCTGGGAAGCTCGGTTTTGCTCTTTACACTCTGCTATTTGTTCCGGCGTCCGGTTCTGTATTTGTTCGGAGCCAGTGACGCTTCTTATGTGTATGCAGATCAGTACCTGCGCATTTATTTGCTGGGAACGGCTTTTTCAATGGTATCCACCGGGCTGAACGGCTTTATCAATGCCCAGGGGTTTCCAAAGATCGGGATGCTGACAACCGTATTGGGGGCAGCGCTGAATCTGATCCTGGATCCGATTTTCATTTTTCAGATGGATATGGGCGTGGGCGGAGCGGCATTGGCTACGGTAATAAGCCAGCTGGTGTCTGCCGTATGGGTGCTGTGTTTCCTGACGGGAAAGCGGGCTTTGTTAAAAATAAAACGAAGAAACCTGAAGCTTCAATGGGGACTGGTGAAAAATATTATGAGCCTGGGGGCTTCGGGCTTTATTATGCAGGGGACCAACTGTCTGGTGCAGGTGGTATGCAATGCAACGCTGCAAAGCTATGGCGGGGACTTGTATGTGGGGATTATGACGGTTTTAAATTCGGTGCGGGAGGTACTTTCCCTTCCGGTGGGCGGTGTGGCCAGCGGTGCGCAGCCGGTGCTTGGGTATAATTACGGGGCCAGGGCTTACGGCAGGGTCCGGCAGGGTATCCGGTTTTCCGCCCTTACGGGGATTACTTATACAATGGTGGCCTGGATGGTGGTCATGGCCGTTCCCCGGCAGCTGATTGCCGTATTTTCCAATGATGCGGCTATGCAGGAAGCAGGGCCGGAGGCTTTAAAAATCTACTTTTTCGGGTTTTTCTTTATGGCGTTTCAGTTTGCGGGACAGTCGGTGTTCCAGTCCCTGGGCTATGCGAAGTGGGCCATTTTCTTTTCCCTGCTTCGAAAGGCCGTGATCGTCGTCCCCCTGACGCTGCTTTTGCCGGGGCTGGGGTTCGGGATTCAGGGGGTGTTTTTGGCAGAACCTATTTCCAACGCCATTGGCGGCCTGGCCAGCTTCTTTACGATGTGGCTGACCGTGTACCGGAGGCTTCCGGCGGAAGACGGCGGGTAAGGGAAAGCAGTTGAGTGAGGATTGAAATGACACAGGATTTAACAAAAGGAAACATTACAAAGACGCTGCTGCTGTTTGCGCTGCCTATGATACTGGGCAATCTTCTGCAGCAGACTTATAACATTACAGATACGTTGATCGTTGGACGTTTTGTAGGAAAAGAGGCGTTGGCGGCAGCAGGCGCTTCTTATACGTTGATGACATTTTTAAATTCGATTTTATTGGGGCTGTGTATGGGAAGCGGTACGCTGATCTCCCTTTATTATGGAAAAGGGGACGAGGGGCGCATGAAGCAGGGGATTTTTCTTTCCTTTATGCTGATCGGGCTTTTGACGCTGGTTTTAATGGGGGCGGTTTTTGCCGGGCTGGACGGGATTTTAGGCTTTTTAAAGGTTCCAAAAGAGGTATACGGCATGATGCGCAGCTATTTGTGGATTATTTTCTGGGGCATCGGCGCGATTTTTTTGTATAATTATTTTGCATCCATACAGCGGGCGGCCGGAAATTCCCTGGTGGCCCTGATTTTTCTGGGGGTATCTGCTGCGGCAAATATTCTGCTGGATTTGCTGTTCGTCCTTTCGTTTCAATGGGGGATTGAAGGGGCGGCGGCAGCGACGGTGGCGTCCCAGTTTTTGTCGGGGACCGGGATTTTTCTGTATACTTTTTGGAAAATGCCGGAATTCCGGATCGGGCGGGAGAACCGGAAGTGGGATACTTCCCTGATGAAAGAGCTGTTCCATCTGTCTTTTCTGACCAGTGTCCAGCAGTCGGTTATGAACTTCGGGATCCTGCTGGTGCAGGGCCTGGTAAACAGCTTCGGCCCGGTGGTAATGGCGGCTTTTGCGGCGGCAGTGAAAATAGATTCCTTTGCCTATATGCCGGTACAGGATTTCGGAAACGCCTTTTCCACATTCGTGGCCCAGAACTTCGGCGCCGGGCAGGAGGAACGGATTCGGACCGGGAGCAGGAAAGCCGTTACATGCACACTGGTGTTCTGTCTTCTGATTTCGGCCGGGGTCTGCCTGTTTGCCCGGGAGCTGCTGCTGCTGTTCTTTGAAGCCGGGGAAACGGAGGCTTTGGCAGTGGGGATGCAGTATCTTAGAATCGAAGGGGCTTTTTATTGCCTGATCGGGTTTTTATTTTTGTTTTACGGCTATTTCCGGGCCATCCAAAGACCGGGAATGTCCGTCATTCTGACCGTAGTGTCTCTCGGAAGCCGGGTAGCGCTGGCTTATGCTTTCTCCTCAATCCCGGGAGTCGGAACGGCCGGAATCTGGGCTGCGGTGCCCATCGGCTGGTTTCTGGCTGATGGGGTGGGGCTGGCAGCTTTACTGAGAAGAAGGAAAAGGGCTTTCGGACCGAAGAATGTATTGTGACAAGGGGACGCTGTTGGAAGCGTAACGGATTCCCGCGATCAGCGGGTCTTTGATTTCTGGGGTTTCAGTTTTTCTTAAGAATTCTTTAGATTTTCTTTTGGGAGATTTTAAGAAAGGTATTTTAATATAATGGTATCCATTGAGGCGGGCGTTTTGGGAGCCCGCAAAATACCAGAAAAGAGGAATCGACCATGAATCGAACAAATTTTCGATACCCATGTTTACTGCTGGCCTTGGCTGTGCTGCTGCTTTTTCTTACAAAGCAATCCGGCAGCCTGTATGGCTCCGACTGCGATTGGTTTTCCCAGCATGTGTCCATTGCGGATACCATGCGGCAGACCATAAGGGCAGAGGGAACCTTGCTGGTGGGACAGCTGCCTTTGGGCGGCGGCAGCAATGTGTATGATTTTTCCTATTACGGCTATTTCCGGCCGGATGTGCTTTTGGGCTGCCTGCTGCCGGATGTGCCGATGGCGGATCTGATTACGGCATATTCGATTGCCGGATATCTGACCAGCGTCCTTTTGTTTTATATATTTTTACGAAAAAACGGACGCGGGCCTCGTATGGCCCTTTTTGGCGGAATCCTTTTTTTGTGTGCCGGATGCTTTTTCCAAATCCACCGGCAGATTATGTTTGTCAATTATATGCCCTTTTTGCTGGGAGCGCTGCTTTGTATTCCGGACCGGGGCAAGTGGGGAAAAAGGCTGCTGCTGGTGCTGATGATGTTTTTGGTGGAACTGCACAGCTACTATTATGCGATTTCCGGGCTGTTTGTCCTTTACTTGTTTTTCCTGTATCGGACGGAATGGGGAGAGAACCGGTGTTTGGGAAAGCGGAAACGCGGCGGAAATGCAAGGAAACGGGAATGGGCCGGAATTTTGGCGAAATGGGGAAGACAGACGCTCTGTTTTGCGGGCTTTGCGCTGACTTCCGTGGCCATGGCCGGAGTCCTGCTGCTTCCCACGGCAGCTTCGATTTTAAGCTGCGCGGCCGGAAAGGACGGCGGGAATGCCGGAAAGAACCCCTGGGAGTTCGGATGGGATTTTGATGCATTGCTGTACGGGGGCTACGGGCTTGGATTGACCCTTTTGGTTTTATTTCTGCTGGTTTTGTCCCTGTGCCGGAAGAGAGCACGCCTGCTGGCAGCGTTTTTGATCTTCAGCCTGGTCTGCGGCCTGGTTCCATTCGTTTTGAACGGGTTTTTGTATAACCGGCCTAAAATATTGATTCCCTTCCTGCCCCTGGTGCTTTTCCTTTCCATTGAAACCCTGGAGGAATATTGGATGCTTTCGAAAAAGCCTTCTTTTTTCTGCCTGCTTCCGGCAGGCGCAGCAGCCTGGTGGCAATACCGGGAACAGGGGGAAATCTGGATTTGGGCAGACGCGGGATTTGTCCTGCTGATTTTCGGCGTCCTTTGGTGGAACGGAAGAGCAGGCAGCCAAAGGGCGGCTTTGCCGGAAAGAGCGGACATTGCGCCTGGGCAGACAGCCGAAGAAGTCAGGCAGATGTTGTGTGAAGGAAAGCGGACGTTTGGCGGCTATGTGCTGGCGGGACTTTTGGCTGCCATGTGCAGCATGATCTTTATATTTGCGGTGGTACTGCACCGGGGCGATGAATTTATCCGCCGGGAGCAGGCGGCTCCCAGCCGTTTTTCCCGGGAGGAACGGCAGGAGGTTTACAAACGGCAGGAGTACCGGTTTGACAGTTTGTTAAGTTCTTATCAAACTGCCAACTGCCTGCTGGGAGACGGGGCAGGGAGGACTTCCATGTACACCTCTACGGGCAATGGGGTTTACAGCAGGTTTTTCTACGACGAAATTGCAAATCCCATCGGCAATAACAACCGGGTGGGCCTGTATAACCGTGCGAATCCGTTTTTCCTGTATCTGATGGGAGTGCGGTATCTGGAAACAACGGAACAGATGCTTCCGGACGGCTATCATGTTTTGGCGGAGAAAAACGGGGCGGTGCTGGCAGAACGGGAGGATGTGCTCCCCCTCTGTTACGGTACCGGCGAGCGGATGAGTGAGGAAGCCTATCGGAAGCTGGAATTCCCGGAAAATCTGGAAGCATTGGTGAACTTTGGCATTGTTCCGGCAGAGGCGGAAACAGACCTCGGAGGGCAGCAGGAATTTGTTTCCCATTTTCAGAAAATAAATCCCGTGGAGGGAAAGGATTATGTGATTCAGGAAAGCTCCGGGCAGGAATTCACGGTGATTCCCAAGGAGCCTTTGGAAAATCAGATTCTGGCAGTGCGGTTTCGTGTAAAACGAAATACCCGTGCGGCGGTTACCATTTCCATTAACGGGATTGTGAATAAATTATCAGGGGCTTCGGCGCCCTATCCCAATCAAAATACGGTCTTTACGTATCTTTTGTCCGGGACGGAACCAATTACGGAATTCAAGGTCAAAACACAGGGGGATTTTACCTGCAGTGATCTGGAGGTGTACCGCCTGGATGCATCCTTTGTGGGAAACCGGGAAGTCTGTACCTTAGACGGCGGGGAAGTTTCCGGAAGGGAGAAAGCCAACGGTATGATTACGATGCCAAAAGACGGTTATCTGATTACTTCGTTTCCGATCCAGCGGGGCTACCGGGTTTGGGTGGACGGAAAGGAGTGTCCGGTAGAAACAGTGAACCAGGCGTTTCTTGGAGTGCCGTTGTCTGCAGGCACACATGAAATTCGAATTTTGTATGAGCCGCCTTTGGAAAAGGCAGGGCTGGCGCTTTCGGCCGGGGGCTGGCTGCTATGGAGCGCTTTGGGAATTTGGGCTGTGGGGGCCTCCCGGAGGAAGGAAAGGCTTCCGATGATGGGAAAGAAGGAGGACGGGATATGTTTGGAAAGCTAAAGGAATTGTTTTTATACGGAATCGGCGGAGTTCTGACCACGGTGGTGAACTACCTGGTGTATTTTGGATTGGATAATTGGAAAATCAACTATCTGCTGGCCAATACCCTGGCCTGGGCCGCAGCGGTGATTTTCTCTTATTGGATTAACCGGAAACTGGTGTTCGAGTCAAAACGCAGCTGGATATCGGAATTTGTGCCCTTTGCCGGGCTTCGGCTGATGACTCTGGCGGTAGAAAATTTGCTGCTGTTTTTGCTGATCGGGCAGCTGCATATGTCTTCTCCGGTTTCCAAAATTGCGGTCAGTATCCTGACGGTGCTGGGGAATTATGTAATCTGTAAAAAACACATTTTTCATACCGGGAATGTGGAACATAGGGCTGCTTCAGGCGACCGGTAAATGGCCTGTCTGAGATGGCTTGGGGGAATGCGGGGATGTTTGTAAGGAAGGAGCGTCAACATGGATAAATTAACTGTAATCGTACCTTGTTATAATGAAGAAGAGGTATTGCCGGTATTCTACCAGGAAGTAAAAAAAGTATTGGATCGTATGGAGGGGACGGAAACCGAACTGTTGTTCATAGATGATGGGAGCAAGGATAACACCCTGAAAATCCTGCGGATGCTGGATACTTGTGACGAAAGATGCCGTTACATCGCCTTTTCCCGGAATTTCGGGAAAGAAGCGGCCATGTATGCAGGGCTGGAGCAGGCAAAAGGGGATTACTGCGTGATCATGGATGCGGATTTGCAGCATCCCCCTGCACTGCTGCCGGAAATGTATCGGGCCGTAAAGCAGGAGGGCTTTGACTGCTGCGCCGGTTTCCGGAAAGACCGGAACGGGGAGGGGTGCATCCGGAGCTTCCTGTCCAAAGCATTTTACAAGGTGATTCAGAAAATGAGCCATATGAATATGGAAGACGGCGCCGGGGATTTTCGGATGATGAGCCGGAAAATGGTGGATTCCATATTGGCCTGCAAGGAATACAACCGCTATATGAAGGGGATTTTTACCTTTGTGGGATTTGATACCAAGTGGATTCCCTTTGAAAATGTGGAACGGGCGGCAGGAAAGACCAAGTGGGGCTTTAAAAGCCTGTTCCGGTATGCCCTGGACGGTATCTTTTCCTTTTCCACAACACCGATTACTATTGCGGCTGTTGCCGGAGTCCTGCTGTTTGTATTGTCCCTGGTCTACGGCATCGGAACCGGAATCCATACTTTGATTTTTGGAAATAAGGTCAGCGGCTACACCACGATTGTCTGTCTGATCCTGTTTTTAAACGGGATACAGCTTTTGGTGATTTCGGTTCTGGGAGAATATATTTCCAAGAATTATATGGAAAGCAAAGGACGGCCTATTTATATTGTGAAGGAGAGCTCGAAGGGAAGTGCTTAAGGGGATAATACTGTCTTTCAATGACGATTTAACAGAGATAGAAAACTTCGGGATGGTTCGGAATTTGAAGAACCAATCGCACAATGAAAAGATTAAAATTCCTTTACACTGAAATGCAAGACCAGCCGGGCCGGTCAACAGTCAAGCGGAACGAGCTTCGCCCGCCGTTGACAGCCTCGCTTTTTTGTTTGCGGAACATAAAATTACTTGAGGTAACGATAAATTCTCTCCTGGGATCAAATCTCCCGAATTCCCGATGAATTAAACCATAAGTTCAAAAATTATTAAACTATTTATACCAACGATACCTTCTTTATGGCCAACTTCCTGATATAATAAAAGATACAAAGAAATTGGAGGTGCCAAAAATGAAGTTATCACTTTCTGCAAATATCAACAAATTACGGAAAGAGCATTCCATGACCCAGGAGCAGTTAGCGGAAGCCCTGGGCGTTACCTTCGCTTCCGTTTCAAAATGGGAGCGGGGCGCAGCGACACCGGAATTGAATCTGATCGCGGAAATGGCAGATTTGTTTGGGGTGTCGTTCGATGCCCTTGTAGGATTTGAGGTACAAAACAGCAGTGTGGCCGCATTGGAAGAAAGAATACATGAGCTGCAGTCTGAGAAAAAATACGAGGAAGCGCTCACGGAAGCGGAAAAAGCGCTGCTGCGATACCCCAATGACTTTCGCATTGTGTATCGTTCCGGTGAGCTGTACGCAGTTGTGGGGGTGGAGAGAAACCAGGAAAAATACCTGCATCGTTGCATTGAGCTGCTGGAACATTCCATTTTGCTTTTATCGCAAAATACCGATCCCGAAATCAGCGAGTTATCAATTCAAAACGAGATTGCCCAATGCTATGTGTCGCTTGGCAAGTATGAAAAAGGGCTTGAGATTTAAAAAAAATATAATAATTGCAAAAGCTTTTGATTCTGCGCCTACCTACAAGATTAAAAATATAAAATTCTGCGTTGGTGAAATTGAGAAGGCTACGGCATATGACGATCTCGGGGAATCTGCAATTGCATCGGTGGAGAAGCAAATTGCACAAGAAAGCAGAAGTGAAATACTGTCCCAAACCTGGAAAAAAATAGTTGCGGAAGAGGTGTACGGAGGTGTGGAATGAGAAAGAAAAATCCGGATATTCGTCCCTTTACGAAACAGTTTTATAAAGGGAATGTCGTTCATTTTATATTCGCATTATGTGAAACGTTGCTGGGTACAATCGGGGCCTTGTTCCTTTCCTGGCTGATCCAGCAGTTGGTTGACTTGATTGGCGGTTATGATACCGGGCTTGATTTGGGTCAGCTGACCATGATTACGTTGATATTAATAATCGGGATTACGGCAGCCAATCTGATCTCCTACCACTCCAAGCCGAGGTTTATCACCCGGGGCATTTCGCAATATAAGGAGTATGTCTTTGGTGAACTTACAAAGAAAAACATATCCGCTTTTTCCGGGGAAAATTCTTCGGCTTACATTTCTGCACTGACAAACGATATTCAGACGATTGAGCAGGGATACCTGTGGAATCCCTTTTCCATGCTTGACAGTCTCCTGGCCTTTGCCGGCGCAATGGCAATGATGATCTGGTACAGCCCCTTACTTACCTTGATTGCAATCGGCCTTTCCCTATTGCCGCTGATTGCCTCCCTTTTCACGGGGAATAAGGTAGCAGAAGAAGAGAAGGAAGTTTCGGATCGGAATGAAGCGTATACTTCTGCGTTACGGGATAGTCTGGGCGGCTTTTCCGTTGTGAAATCATTTCAGGCAGAAGCACGGATGATCCGCATTTTTCAGGCGAATGTAAAAGAACTTGCCAGGGCTCAATGCGGAAAATATAAAATGCGGATTCTTGTTCAGATGTTTGGCTCCGTGGCAGGGGTTACGGCACAGCTTGGCGTTTTTCTTTTCGGAGCATATCTTGCATTGACAGGAAAAGGCGTTACCGCAGGTACCACGATGATTTTTGTGCAGCTGATGAATTATGTTTTAAGCCCCATCGGTACAATCCCTGCCTGCATTGCGGAAAGAAAGGCAGCCAGGGCACTGGTAACAAAAACGGCAGTTGCCCTGAATGCCAATGTAAGGGCAGAAACAGAACCGAACACATAAAACTGGGTCACGGCATTACCATAAAAAATCTGACCTTTGGTTATGAACCGGAAAAGCAGGTTCTGAAAAATATCAACTGCTTCTTCGCGCTTGGAAAGAAATATGCCGTTGTGGGCCCATCGGGAAGCGGAAAATCCACCCTGCTGAATCTTTTGATGGCATCGCACCCGGATTACACGGGAACGATTTGCTATGACGAAACAGAACTGCGTGAAATCAGCAGCAGCAATCTCTATGAAATGGAAAGTATGATTCAGCAGAATGTATTTGTGTTCAATGCGACAATCAGGGACAATATTACAATGTTCCGTGACTTTCCCGAAGAACGGATCAACGAAGCGATTCGGCTTTCCGGCCTGTCTGCCCTGATTGAGGAAAAGGGCCCGGATTATCTCTGCGGGGAAAACGGAAGCGGGCTGTCGGGCGGGGAAAAGCAGCGCATTTCGATCGCACGGAGCCTGCTCAAAAAATCCCGGGTACTTCTCGTAGATGAAGCCACCGCTTCCCTGGATGCCGAAACGGCATATCAGGTATCAAGTGCGATCCTTGGATTGGAAGGCGTTACAGGTATTGTAATCACACACGCACTTGACGAAGGGCTGCTCAAACAATACGACGGTATTTTTACATTGAAAAACGGCTCGATTGTAGAAGCAGGAACCTTTGATGAGCTGATAGCGGAAAAAGGATATTTCTATTCATTGTTTATGATTGCACAATAATCATCTATTTCACATAAAACACCCGGTTTTCTTTTCTCGGGGGAGTATCCGGATATTCCCCGTCTATGTAGCCCAGGGCACAATGGCCGATTCCTTCATATTCTTCCTCAATTCCAAGGGAACGCAGCAATTCCTGACCCCATTCGGTTTCAAATTCCTCTTTGGCCCGATGGATCCAGCAGCTGCCGATGCCGAGATCATGAGCAGCCAGCATCAGGTTGCCCATGACAAGGCTTCCGTCATAGACCCGGTTTGCCCAGTCTTTTTTGGTCAGGACAATCAGGATGGCAGGGGCGCCGTAAAAGGGGTCAAAGCCTTTTTCCCAGCCGCCGATCTCACAATTCCTGGTTATGATTTGGTTCCGAAGCTCCGGATTCGTGACCTGGATGATGATCGTATTCTGGGTACCTCTGGCGCTTGCGGCATAGGTGCCTGCTTCTATGATTTGATCCAGAACCTCCTGGGGCAGCTGGTCGGGCTTAAATTTCCGGATACTCCTTCTGGTTTTCATTTTGTTTAACACATCGCTCATTTTAAAATCTTCCTTCATCTGAAATTAGGTGCGGTTTTATATGTTTTGTTCTATTATATCACGAAAATCCCATCACCGTCAAAGCCAAAGAAAATATATAATTAAAAGAGTTAATTATATATTGACATTTCCACCAAAAGATTCTACAATATGAGTATGAAAATCCATAAGAATTTGATTTTGACAAAAAATGGGAAAAGATTTAATTAAATATTTAAAGGAAATGGAGCGGAGCTTATGAGGGAAAAATTTGGGTACTGGATGCCGGTTCACATCTGTTATGAGGAAGGGATCTCGAAAAAGATGACCCGGTTCATAAAAGGAGAACGTGTTTTTGTGATTTCCGACCCGTTTTTGTATGAAAACGGGCTGGCAGAGTCGGTGGGAAACAGCCTGGAAGGAAAGCAGGTGTCTTATTTCAGCCATATAGAGCCGAATCCTTCCTGTGAAAGCGTGGATGAAGCGGCGGCGCTGGCCAGGGAAGCAGGGGCGGACTGCGTGATCGGCCTTGGAGGCGGCAGCTCTATGGATGTGGCAAAAATGGTTGCCTGCCTGGTTTCCAATGAGGGCAGCGTGTATGACTACTACAGCGGCGGTACCAAGGAGCTGAAAGGGCGGGATACCATGCTGATCTGCATCCCCACCACTGCCGGGACCGGAAGCGAGGTTACGAATGTGGGGGTGTTCACCAATCGGAAAAAGGGTGTGAAGATGCCCATGGTCCATGACTTGTTCTGGCCGGATTATGCCATGATCGACCCAAGCCTTACCTATACCCTGCCGCCCGCCGTAACGGCTTCCACCGGAATGGATGCATTTTGCCACGCCATTGAAGCTTACTGGAATAAAGAATCGGTTCCTGTCTGCGATATGCTAAGCTTGGGAGCGATGAAGCTGATTCTGGAAAATATCAAGCGGGCCTATGAGGAGCCAAAGGATCAAATGGCCCGGGGCGCGATGCTGACAGCCAGCTTGATTGCAGGTATTTCCTTCAGCCAGACCAGGACGACGGGGATCCATGCCTTAAGCTTTCCTTTGACGACGGAATTCGGCGCCAGCCACGGGACGGCCTGCGCCGTGACCCTTCCGGCATTTGTACGGCTAAGCCAGGGCCAGGAGGGAGAAAAAATGCGGGCATTGGCCGCTTATCTGGGCTATGGCTCCGTGGAAGAGCTGGCCCAAGCCTTAGAAGAGCTGATGGCTGACATGGGGCTGCCTACAAGGCTTAGCCAGATCGGCGTAAAAAAGGAGGACCTGGCCCATATTGCAAGCGTCGGTTTGAGTGCGGCCATTATAAATCTTACCCCTGCGGAAATGAATGAGAAGAGCGTACATGCACTTTTGGAATCCATTTTATAATGGAACAAAATGAAATGAAAAAATAAATTATAAAGTTAAAAATATTATTTTGATAAAAATAAGCGGAATTTTTTAAACGGGCAGGAGGAGAAAAATGACTGAGAAGGAAGAACGGATACTAAAGGAACGAGCCATGGAAATTCGGAAGCTGACGATTCAGATGATCGGAGAACTGGGGGTAGGGCATATCGGAGGAGCGCTTTCCCTGTGCGAGGTGTTATCTGTCTTGTATTTTCATGCAATGCGGATTCGGCCGGAGGATGCCGAGTGGGAAGACAGGGACCGGTTTGTGCTGTCTAAGGGCCATGGCGGGCCGGCGCTTTACGCAGCATTGGCAATGAAGGGGTTTCTTCCGATGGAAGAGCTACATACCCTGAACCGGCCGGGAACCCATTTACCCAGCCATTGCGACCGAAAGCTGACCAATGGGGTGGACATGTCTACCGGATCTTTGGGCCAGGGCTTTTCGGCGGCAGTGGGAATGGCGGTAGCCGCCCAAATAGACTGCCGGGATTTGTATATTTATACCATTGTCGGAGACGGAGAGAGCCAGGAGGGGCAGATCTGGGAGGCGGCAATGCTTGCGGGCAGCAGGCGGCTGGACGGCCTGATTGCCTTTACCGATTACAATAAAATGCAGCTGGACGGTTATATTGAGGACGTCAACGGCCTGGAGCCTTTGGACAAAAAATGGGAAGCCTTCGGCTGGCATGTTCAGTCCGTGGACGGCCATGACGTGAAGCAGATTGCCTATGCCATTGACAACGCGAAAAAGATCAAAGGAAAGCCTTCCATGATTTTATTGAATACGAAAAAAGGGAAGGGTGCGGATTTCTGTGAAAACCTGGTGGCTTCCCACAATATGACGATTGCACCGGAAACCTGGCAGCAGGCGGTAGAGGCGCTTGAAAAGGAGGGGCTGTGATGGAACTGATGTTGGAAAAGAGATGGCTAAGGGAAACCTATGTGGATCTGCTGCTGGAATATGCAAAAAAAGACGACCGGATCGTGATCTTGGAAGCGGATTTGAGCAAGGCGGCGGGAACTCCCAGATTTACCGAAAAATTCCCGGAACGAACCGTAAACGTGGGAATTGCGGAATCAAATATGGTGGGAGTGGCCGCAGGTATGTCCGCTATGGGAAAGCTTCCGTTTACCCATACCTTTACCCCCTTTGCCACCAGAAGATGCTGCGACCAGGTGACGCTTTCCGTGGCTTATGCCGGATTGAATGTAAAGCTGATGGGCAGCGATCCCGGTGTTACGGCGGAATTAAACGGCGGCACCCATATGAGCATGGAGGATGTTTCCATCATGCGGAATATCCCGGGCATGGTGATTTATGAGCCCACCGACAGCGCGGAGCTAAGGCAGATTTTTCCCCAGATCTTAGAGCATGACGGGCCCGTGTATATCCGCCTGCTGCGGCGGAATGCCGTAAAGGTGTTTACCGAGGGTCAGAAGTTCCGGCTGGGAGAAGGAGTGCTGTTGAAAGAAGGGACGGACGTAACTGTTTTTTCCAGCGGAATTATGACGGCGGAAGCCATAAAGGCGGCGGAAATCCTGGAAGAAACGGGAATCCGGGCGGAGCTGGTTCACATCCATACCATAAAGCCCCTGGATCAGCAGCTTGTGATTGCCTCCGTGGAAAAAACAGGGGCAGCGGTTACGGCGGAAAACCACTCGGTAATCGGCGGGCTGGGAAGCGCCGTAGCGGAAGTCCTGGGTGAAAACTGCCCGGCGCCCCTGCAGCGGGTAGGAGTGAAGGATCATTTCGGTGAAGTGGGGGCAACCCGGTATCTGATGGAAAAATACGGCCTGACAGCGGAAGAAATAGTTAAAGCGGCCCGAAAGGCGATAGAGCGGAAGAAATAGCGGAAAGGAGTTTTTATGGAAAAAATATTGATTGGGTCGGATAAATCCGGCTTCGAATTGAAGGAAGCGGTCAAAGTGCATTTGAAAGAGCGGGGATATTTAGTAGAAGATTGCGGCACTACGGATCCGGAAGCGGCAAAAGGCTACTTTTTGGTAGCCCCGGAAGCGGCAAAAAAGATTTCCAAAGGGGAGTACGAAAAAGCGATTCTGATCTGCGGCACCGGGATGGGGATGGCTGTCGTAGCCAATAAATATCCGGGCGTATATGCGGCGGTCTGTGAAAATACCTATGCGGCGGAGAAGGCCCGGGCCATCAACAACGCAAACGTACTCACCATGGGCGGCTGGATTACCGGAAGCATTGCCGGCATTGCCATTGTGGATAAATTTTTGGATACGGAGTTTACCCAGGATTTGGAGCCCTGGCGCCAGGAGTTCCTGAAGGGAGCTTTTTCGGAGGTGCAGAAGCTGGAGGCGGAGATTTATCAGAAACCATAAGGGATAAGGATGTGAGAATATGAAATATTTTTTGGATAGCGCCAAGTTGGAAGAAATCAAATATGCCTATGAAATGTACGGGATTGACGGGGTGACCACCAATCCGAAGCATATCAAAAACAGCGGAAAGCCTTTTTTACAGGTGGTACGGGAATTGGCGGAGTGGATCAGGCAGGCGGGCCTGGAAGGGATGGAAAAATTCCCGGTATCCTTTGAAATCAATCCCCATCTGGAAAAATGGGAGGAAATTGTGGAAGCGGCCAAGGAGGTGTCCGCTTATTCTCCCAATTATGTGATTAAAATTCCTTGCTGCGAACAGGGGCTGATTGCGGCAAGAAAGCTGGAGCAGGCGGGAATCCGGACCAATGTGACATTGGTGTTTTCCCCTTCCCAGGCCATTCCGGCCGCCCGCCTGGGGGCAAAATTCGTTTCTCCCTTTGTGGGCTGGAAGGAAAACAGCGGGGACAGCGGCGAGTATATTCAGGATATCGTGGAAATTTATCAAAATTACGGATATGAAACAGAGATCATTGTGGCCGCGGTGCGCAACGGGAAACAGATTTCCGACTATGCCGCAATGGGCGCCGATATTGTAACGGCGGGCCTTGAGGTATATCAAAACAGCTTTGAACATCCCTATACCACCTATGGGCTTGCGGTTTTCCGGGAAGCCTGGGACGGGACGGCAGGAAACGGGACAAACTAGCGGCGGCTTTGGCCTGCAAAGGAGGTTTTTATGGGCGAATTTTTAGGGAAATTACATGAAACAGCGGTGAGGTTTCCGAAGACGGATATCTGGATGGATTCCTGCGGGGAAGAAGAACTGGAATATGGATTAAAGCGCGGAATTGTAGGGGCCACCAGCAATCCCATCATTGTAGGGGCAGTTGTAAAAAAAGAACTGGAGTTCTGGGAACCGAAGATTCTGGAACTGATTCGGGAAATGCCGGAGGCCAACGAGGATGAAATCACCTGGGCGTTGATTGACCAGGTGGGAATGCTTCGCTCCAGGAAGCTGCTGCCGGTCTATCGGCAGTTTGGCGGGAAAAAAGGACGGCTATCCATTCAGACGAATATCAAATATTACCGGAATGCAGAAAAAATGACGGAGCAGGCATTGCATTTAAGCAGCCTGGGTGAAAATATGATGGTGAAGATCCCTGCTTCCGCTGCAGGCATCCGGGCCATGGAGGAAGCCACCTATCAGGGCGTCAGCATCAATGCCACGGTGTCCTTTACGGTGGCCCAGGCCGTAGCAGTGGCCGAGGCGGTGGAGCGGGGGCTTTCGAGACGGAAAAATGCCGGGCTTCCGGTAGAGCAGATGGGCCCGGTCTGCACCCTGATGCTGGGACGTACCGACGACTGGTGTAAGAAATACGTTTCCAGGGAAGGGCTGATTACGGACCCGGAATGCCTGGAATGGGCGGGTATTGCGGTTTTGAAGGAAGCGTACCGGATTTATCAGGAGCGGGGATATACGACACGGCTGTTAACGGCGGCCTGCCGCAACCATTACCACTGGTCTGCGCTGATTGGCGGGGATTTGGCCCAGACCATTAACTTCAGCTGGTTCCAAAGATTTGACAACAGCCGTATCGAAGTAAAAGACCGTATGGCAGAACCGGTGCCGGCCCCTTATCTGGCAGAGCTGATGCAGCTTTCGGAATTCCGGAAATCCTTTGAGGAAACCGGGCAAACGCCGGAGGAATTTGAAACCTACGGCGGGTTTAAAGATACGCTGGAGGGCTTTTTGGCCGGATATGACGAGCTCTGCGGCTTAATCAGAGGATATATGATCCGATGAAGCCGAAACAAATTGCCCCGCTTCTGCTTTTGGCCGTTATCTGGGGGTGCTACTATGTGGCATCCCAGCAGGCCGTAAAGCAGATGTCCGTGTTTTCCACCGGGATCGTCATCCGGTTTCTCACCATGCTGCTTTTGTTTGGGGTAATGGGAGCGAAAAAGGAGCTTGGACTTTTGCTGCGCACCAAGGGGATTTTAGGACGGCTTCTGCTGGTGGGGGTCCTGGGGTTTTTATTGGATCTGACGGCCTTTATCGGCCTTACGTTATCTCCGGCCGGCAGCGGGACGGCGCTGCTGAAGTGCGACATTATTTTTGTAAATCTGATTTCGATGCTGATTTACAAGCAGCGTTTTTCAAAAAAAGAATGGTTTTACTCCCTGCTGATGCTTTTCGGCGTATTTCTGGTGATGGGAGTGGATTTTGGGCATCTGTCCCTTGGAAATGCCGGAGACATTTTCTTTATCCTAAGCGCTCTTTTTGTTTCCGTCAATGCGTTTGTGATCAAAAGCCTGCAGACCGACAAAAAGAACCCGGCCGCCGACCATGTGGTAGCGTTTTACAATAATTTTGTGACCATGCTGCTGTTTACGGCTGCCGCCCTGGTGATGGGTACCTTGTCCCAGATTGGAAAAGCTGCCGGAGATCCGGGATTGCTGACAGCGCTTCTTTGCGCGGGCCTGGGGCAGTTTGGAATCTATCAGGTATACTATTATGACCTGCGGCGGTTTCCGGTATGGCTAGTAAAAGTATTCCTGCTGTTTATGCCCGTGGTGTCCATGGGAGTTTCCTTCCTGCTGTTTGGGGAGCAGATGGGGAAGGGGCAGTATCTGGGAGCTTTGGTAGTACTGCTGGGGGCTTTGGGAATTTTACTGGAACAGAAAAAAACTTGAGAAGAAAGATTTTGCGACGGGGAAGGCCCCGGGGAATGCGGTAAAACAGGCAGGGTTGGCGCGTTGAGGTCAATGTCGTGCAGCTTCGCATGGGCGATTTCGTGAATGGCGGTCTCTAAGGTCTGCGATTCGCCCATGCCCTCATTGACAGCAATGCGCTTGTCCTCCAGGTGGGAGTAGCCATGAGAGCCGCCCCCGAAATTCATTTTTTGGTTAAACCGTATTAATCTTTTTATTGAAAATGATAAATGATAAAATGATTATGCAAATCAATAAAATTACATTATATTTTACAGGTGCTATAAAAATTGTCCATATAGCATACATTAGTATCTCCCTAAATTCCAGCGAATTTCTAACTGCCCACCGAACCTCGTTTTTTATTCAGTGGGCAAGTACCACGATGATTTTTTATCAATATCTCTTTTTCTTTCGCAAATAAAAACTACTGCAATTACCGGCAAACTCAAACTGAAAAGCCATATCTTCGTAGAATAATTGCCTTTTCCCATTGAGAACAAATAAAAAATACTATCCTCTGATACATTCCCCAAAGAATTAAAAAAAATATCCGATTGACACCGAGTAACCTACAATAACAGAATTGCTGAATATGGCTGCTGCAAATCCAAAGCTCCCCAGCCCTATTTAATTCCCATCCATGATGAGATAACCATCCGTTGCACTTCACTTGTCCCTTCATATATCTCGGTAATTTTTGCATCACGCATCAGGTGTTCAAACGGGAACTCCCTTGAATATCCATCATACCCTACAAGTTGGACACAACGACGTGTCACATTTGTTGCCGCTTCTGCCGCATATAATTTCCCCATTGCGGCTAAATGTGAAAAAGGCTCATGGCCTTGCTTTGCCTGTGCCGCACGATAAACAAGCAGACGGGCTGCGTCAACCCTTGCCTGCATATCTGCAAGCTCAAATTGCGTAAACTGGTATTGAGAAATCCGTTTTTCTCCTTGCATATGCTCTGTGACATATTCCTTACAATGGTCAATGGCGCTTTGGGCAATGCCTAACGCTTGGGCAGCAACCCCTATCCGTCCGCCATCTAATGTCATAAGAGCCATTTTAAAGCCCTTTCCCAATTCTCCCAATAAATTTTCCTTTGGGATTTTGCAATCTTGGAAAACCAATTCATAGGTGGCAGAGCCACGGATACCCATTTTCTTTTCCTTTGTCCCAAACGTAAAGCCAGGGGTTCCCTTCTCCACAACAAAGCCAGAAATCCCCCTGCTCCGCTGGCTCCTGTCTGTCATGGCAGTTACAAAATAGGTGTCTGCATAAAATCCATTTGTGATAAATATTTTTGAGCCATTTAACAGCCAGTAATCTCCCATATCTTTTGCCGTTGTCTGCTGGTTTCCTAAATCACTTCCCGCCGAGGGTTCCGTTACCGCAAAGGCTCCGAGCTTTTCCCCTTTCAATAATGGCACAAGGAATTTCTGCTTTTGTTCTTCTGTGCCAAACTCCGCAAGCGGGAATGAACCCAAAGAATGATGGTCTGATAACATAACCGATGTCGTGGAACAATGCTTTGCCAATTCCTCAATCACTGCGATATAAGCAAGGTACGAATGTCCTGCGCCGCCATATTCCTTCGGATAGCAAATTCCCATCATGCCGAGTTCTGCCAGCCTTTTCCTGTTTTCCTCGGGAAAACGCTCCTGCTCATCAATCTCTGCTGCCAATGGCGCAACCTCATTCACTCCAAATTCATGGATAAGGTCAATTACCTTTTTTCTTCTTCACTAAATTTAAAATTCATAATGTGTTTCTCCTTTCCGTGGGCATGAGTTGGATTTTTCTCTCAACCAGCTTGTTTTTCTTCCATCTGTCAGTTATAATATCATTACAAATCATATTAAAAAAGTTAATGTTTTCGATAATAGGATTCGATTTTTTGAATATATTATGAGAGGTCACGCTGATGAACACGAAAAATCTGATAACCCTTAAGACAATACTTGAAACGGGCAGTTTCCAAAATGCCGCTGATAAATTAAATTACACGCAGTCAACGGTAACCTTCCAGATGAAACAGCTGGAAGAAGAACTGTCTATAAAATTATTTGAAAAAATAGGAAGAAAAATGGAATTGACACAAGCGGGAAAAGACATTCTCCCTTATGTGGAAACCATACTGCAAGCTACGGAGCAGATAAACAACTACGGGAAAAGCCTGTCAGAAATAAAAGGCACTTTACGTCTGGCAATTCCAGATTCCATTTTAATTTATAATATGCAGTCATTGATTCAAGCCTTTTTACATAAAGCCCCTAATATACAGCTTGTTATCAATTCCCTGCCCTCCGATGAGATTAACCATGCCATCATAAATGGTATTGCAGATATTGGGATAGACTGTGATAAAGGCAATTATCCCGATACTATTATACATAAACTGCTAAGCCCTTTTCGGGCTTGCCTTGTGGCTGCTCCGTTTGCAGATACAAAAGAACTTGATTTCATCTCACCACACCAGCACAAATCATTAAGCATGATTTGTAATGAGCCAAACAGCAATTACCAGCGGGGAATAACAGAGTATCTTAAGCGCAAAGACATTATTCTAAACCCATATATGAAAATGCAAAGCATTGAAGCTGTGAAAAGGAGCGTTATGAATAATCTGGGTATCGCTTATGTCCCCATCTTTGCCATTCGGGAAGAATTAAAAAATGGCTCCCTGATTCAGATAAAAACAGAACTGGATGAAAGAATGTATACTTCTGTATGTGTTTACCATAAAAACAAATGGATAAGCCCACAAATGCAATTAGTCTTACAGTTATTAGATGACAGGGAAGAAAGAGAATATGTATAGCATTTTCCGGGGCAGGAGCATCTGCCGGGCCTGCATCGAACAAGCTGGGCTGGGGATTTTCCTCCGGGCTCACGTTCAATTTTTCGTC
>CAJUSQ010000015.1 GCA_910588885.1 uncultured Lachnospiraceae bacterium | reverse complement strand
AATTCATAAAAACGGTGCAGCGGGTGCCCAGATCAATGGGATTTTGGGCAAACAAAGCAGCCTGTGCAAAGTCCTCGACGGAATAATTCAGGGATTTTGCAAAGGTTTCGATAAAGGAGCCGCAGCCGGAGGAGCAGGCTTCGTTGAGCTGGACGCTGTCTACGGTCTGGTTTTTGATTTTGATACATTTCATGTCCTGGCCGCCGATATCCAGGATGCAGTCCACCTCCGGATTGAAAAAGGCTGCCGCATAGTAGTGGGCCACGGTTTCCACTTCCCCTTCGTCCAGCAAAAAAGCGGCCTTCATCAGGGCCTCCCCGTAGCCGGTGGAACAGGAGTGGACAATATGGGCCCCTTCCGGCAGCATGTGATAGATTTCCTGAATGGAAGAAATCGCCGTGGAAAGGGGGCTACCGTTGTTATTGCTGTAAAAAGAATACAGCAGGGAACCGTCTTCCCCGACCAGGGCCACTTTGGTAGTGGTGGAACCGGCATCAATGCCCAGATAGCAGTTTCCTTCATAGGTGGAAAGCTCAGAGGTGGCAACATGATGGGAGCTGTGGCGCTTTAAAAAAGCATCGTAGCTGGCCGCATCCGCAAACAGCGGCTCCATACGTTCCACTTCAAATTCCATATGGATTTCCCCGGAAAGCTTTTGCAGGATGGAATCCAGGGGAAAAAACGTATCTTCCTTATAATTCAAAGCGGAGCCGATCGCGGCAAACAGATGGGAATGCTCCGGTGCAATGATGTGCTCCTCATCTAAACGGAGGGTACGGATAAAAGCCGCTTTCAGTTCCGGTAAAAAGTGCAGGGGGCCTCCTAAAAAGGCCACATGCCCCCGGATGGGCTTTCCGCAGGCCAGGCCGCTGATGGTCTGATTGACCACAGCCTGGAAAATAGAAGCGGCCAGGTCTTCCCGGGTGGCTCCTTCGTTGATTAAGGGCTGTATATCGGTTTTGGCAAAAACGCCGCAGCGGGCGGCAATGGGATAAATTGCCTTGTAATCCCTGGCATAGGTATTCAGGCCGGAAGCATCTGTCTGAAGCAAAGAAGCCATTTGGTCAATAAAAGAGCCGGTACCGCCGGCACAGATGCCGTTCATACGCTGTTCCACATTGCCGCCTTCAAAATAGATGATTTTGGCGTCTTCCCCGCCCAGTTCAATGGCAACATCGGTCTGGGGTGCAAAGCCGGTCAATGCGGTCGATACGGAAATGACCTCCTGTACAAAGGGAATGCCGAGGTGCTTGGCCAGGGTCAGTCCCCCGGAACCGGTAATCATAGGCGCCAGGGTGAGATTCCCCAGGACGTCATGGGCTTTTTTCAGTAAATCGGACAAAGTTTCACGGATGTTTGCGAAATGCCTCTCGTAATCCGCAAAAAGCAGTTCGTTTTCTGAATTTAAGATTGCGATCTTGACAGTGGTGGAACCAATGTCAATTCCTAACTTATGTAAACTTTGTTTTTCCATTATTTTCACCATTACTTCCTATTATAAATAGTGTTCGGACGTGATTCGAACAAGCTTCATTATACGACAGTGAATGACAAAAAACAATTCATTTTCTGCATTTTATGAAATGTTTTGATTCCGGAAAGGGAAATTTTATCTTTGTTGTACACTTTGTCTAATGTATATGGACAGGGATTTCCATTTATGCGAATAATTTCCCACAGGCTGTGAAATCCGAAACAGGAACCGATTCCAAAAAGTGGAATAAGATAAAGGGAGTATTGAAATTTTGGAGCGAATATGGCCAGACTTGTAACGATTCCGATTGGACCGATTTTTTCCGGAGGGCCCTGCCGGGGCTTGATCCATGTGATTGAAAAAGGGGATACCCTGTATAAGCTGGGGCAGCGTTACCACGTAAGCGTATCCAGGATTATGTTTGCCAATCCTTATGTAAATATCTATAACCTTCAGGTGGGGGATGAGCTGTGTATACCGGTGGGCCCCCAGCCCAGAGAAGAAATGGAGGAAACGGAAGGAAGAAGCATTGGCGGGGAACAAAATGACAGGAATGAAATGAGGGATGAAATATAAATTTTTCATAAAGAATCTCCGGGAATATTTGACAAATTCATGGGGAAAAACTATAATTAGTTGAAACGGGGCTGTGCTATGCCCCTTTTCAGCGAATGAGGTGGACTTATGAAATTTTTAAATAAACTGGAACGGAAATTGGGCAGGTATGCCATATCAAATCTGACCTTATACATTGTAGGGACTTATATCCTTGGGTATTTCCTGCAGTTTTTTGCCGGGAATGTGATCCGGTTTCTGTATCTGGACCCGTACCTGATTCTGCACGGGCAGGTCTGGCGGCTGTTTACCTGGCTTTTGGTGCCGCCATGGCAGTTTTCCTTTTTGATTCTGATAACGTTATATTTTTATTACTCCATCGGAAATACGCTGGAACGCACCTGGGGGACGTTCCGTTATAATTTTTACATTATCGGAGGGATCCTGACCACAATTATCGGGGCATTTCTTCTGTATGGCATTTCCGCGCTTTTATACGGCGGGCAGCAGGCGGCTGTATTTTCCCAGATCTATTCCCGGGCATTCAGCACCTATTATATCAGTATGTCGATTTTCCTGGGTTTTGCCATGACCTATCCGGATATGCAGGTACTTTTTATGTTCCTGATTCCCATCCGGATGAAATATCTGGCCCTTTTGGATGTGGTGCTCCTGGGCTTTGACATGTTCCGGGGCGGCTGGGGGATTCGTGTGGTGATCCTCTGTTCTTTGCTGAATGTGATTATATTTTTCCTGTGTACCAGGAACTACCGGGTCATATCTCCCAAGGAAGTACGGCGCAAGCAGGTGTACCGCAGGCAGGTTCGCCAGGCGGCCGGGATTACCAAGCACAAATGCGCCGTCTGCGGACGGACGGAACAGGACGGGGAGCATCTGGAATTCCGGTTTTGCTCCAAATGTGAGGGGAATTATGAGTACTGCCAGGATCATTTATTTACGCATACTCATAAGAAACGCGGAATGTAGCCGTTCTTTCATTGACAAATCAGAGATTTGAAACTATAATATTGGTAACGTTTGTAAAGGGACTGCGCTTTATCACAGCCCCTTTTTCTATCATCGGTGATTTTAGGAGGAAGACCATGGAAGGTGAAACCGTTTCCAAGAATTTTATTGAACAGATTATTGAAAAAGATTTGGCGGAGGGCCACTGCAGTACGGTACGAACCCGTTTCCCGCCGGAGCCCAACGGATATCTGCATATCGGACATGCCAAGTCTATTTTATTAAATTATGGGCTGGCCCGGGAATACGGGGGGCAGTTCAATATGCGTTTTGACGATACGAACCCTACGAAGGAAAGGGCGGAATTTGTAGAATCCATCAAAGAGGACATACAGTGGCTGGGGGCGGATTGGGAAGACCGCCTGTTTTTTGCGTCAGATTATTTCGAACAAATGTACGAAGCGGCTTTGAAGCTGATCCGGAAGGGAAAAGCTTATGTGTGCGACCTGTCGGCCGAGGAAATCCGGGAGTACCGGGGGACTTTGACGGAGCCGGGCAAGGACAGCCCTTACCGGGACCGGAGCGTGGAGGAGAATCTTACGCTGTTTGAAGATATGAAAGCCGGAAAATACCGGGATGGGGAGAAGGTGCTCCGGGCAAAGATTGATATGGCTTCCCCCAATATCAATATGCGGGATCCGATTTTGTACCGGGTGGCCCGTATGACCCACCACAATACCGGGGATACCTGGTGTATTTATCCCATGTACGATTTTGCCCATCCCATTGAGGACGCCATTGAGGGGATTACCCATTCGATTTGTACTCTGGAATTTGAAGACCACCGTCCCCTGTATGACTGGGTGGTACGGGAACTGGAATATGAGAATCCCCCCAAGCAGATTGAATTTGCCAAGCTCTATCTGACCAATGTGGTAACCGGGAAGCGTTATATCAAGAAGCTGGTGGAAGATGGGATTGTAGACGGCTGGGATGACCCCAGGCTGGTATCCATCGCTGCGCTGCGCAGACGGGGCTTTACACCGGAATCCATTCAGCGGTTTGTGGAGCTTTGCGGGGTCAGCAAGGGCAACAGCTCGGTGGATTATGCCATGCTGGAATACTGCATCCGAGAGGATTTGAAGCTGAAGAAGTCCCGGATGATGGCTGTGCTGGATCCGATTAAGCTGGTGATTGACAACTATCCGGAAGGAGAAACGGAAGAACTGGAGGCGGATAACAATCTGGAGAATGAAGCCTTGGGAAAACGCCGGATTCCTTTTTGCCGGGAATTGTATATTGAACGGGAGGACTTCATGGAGGAGCCGCCGAAGAAGTATTTCCGGCTGTTCCCCGGAAACGAAGTGCGCCTGATGCATGCTTATTTTGTAAAATGCACCGGATTTGTCAAGGACGAAGCGGGAAATGTGACAGAGGTTCACTGTACCTATGATCCGGAGACAAAAGCCGGAAGTGGTTTTACGGGCCGGAAGGTGAAGGGAACCATCCATTGGGTACCGGCGCCCTATGCACTGACAGCCCAGGCCAGGCTGTATGAAAATATTGTAAATGAAGAGCTGGGGGTTTACAACGAGGACGGCAGCATCAATCTGAACCCGAATTCATTGACGGTAAGAAACTGCTATGTGGAGCCGGCGTTGGCAGATGCAAAGGCTTACGACAGCTTTCAGTTCGTACGCCAGGGATTTTTCTGTGTAGACGCGAAGGATTCCAAACCGGGAGAACTGGTGTTCAACCGTATCGTTTCATTAAAAAGCTCTTATAAGCTGCCGGCTGCAAAATAATGTAAGCCTTGGGACCATAGGGCATTTGACAGAGAAGGGAAGGGCCTAAGAAAAGCGGCCCGTAATCAGGAGGAGGAAAAATTTTGAATCAATTACCGGAAATGGAAAAAACAGAAGGAAACAGTAATTCACAGGCGGCAAAGAGCGCTCCGCCGGAGGAAAGCTTTTTGCTGGAGAAGACCGTAGAGTGCAAGGTGTGCGACCAGAAGTTCAAGACGAAGGCCGTAAAGAGCGGAAAAGCCATGCGTATGGAGCCGGATCGGGATTTAAGGCCCCGGTTCCGTCATATTGATACCATAAAGTATGACATTATTTCCTGCCCCCACTGCGGCTATACGGCAATGACCCGTTATTTCGACCACGTTTCATCGCTGCAGCGGAAGCTGCTCCGGGAGGAGGTAATTGCCAAGTACGGGCCCCTTCCCGACAGCGGAGAGAAGTTTTACACCTATGACGACGCCATTCGGAAATACAAATTTTCCCTGGTCAATACCATTGCCAAGAAGGGTAAGGAGAGCGAAAAGGCATATGCCTGCCTGAAGCTTGCCTGGCTTTTGAGGGGAAAGGCGGAAGGGATGCCGGAGGAAACGGAAGAGGAGCAGAAAGCGAAGGAAGCGGTGCGCCAGGAGGAAGAACGTTTTTATCTGCAGGCGTATGAAGGGTTTACGGCAGCCATGGCCAATGAGATTTTTCCCATCTGAGGAATGGATCAGAGTACCATGGATTACCTTCTGGCATATATGTCCTATCACTTCGGGAAAAATGAGACGGCAGCCAAGCTTTTAGGCGGAGTATTAACCTCCGGGACGGCCAGCAGGCGAATGAAGGATCTGGCCTTTGACTTGAAGGAGGATATTGTAAGGCAGCTGAGGAAAAAGGACTAAGGGCTTTGCAGAAAGGGTTTTATAGACGGATGTCTGGAAAAAGGAGACGGGTTGTTTGAAAGAATTGACAATTCCCTTACGGACGGACAGTAAGGTTCCGTTATACGAACAAATTTACGCATATATTAAGGAAGACATTACAGACGGTAAGATTTCCCCCGGGGAAAAATTACCGTCTACGCGGTTATTGGCCAAATATCTTCAGGTAAGCCGCAGCACCGTGGACCTGGCTTATGGCCAGCTTCTGTCGGAGGGCTATGTACAGGCAGCGGCAGGCAGCGGCCATTATGTCTGCGACCTGCAAAAGGAGCTTTGGGACTCAAAGGGGGCTTCGGCAGCGGTATTTTGGCCCGGGGGCCCCAGGGAAGACCGGGCAGCGCGGCCCCGGGATTCTTTCCGCTATGATTTTTCCCCGAATGAAACGGAATGGTCTGATTTTTCCATGACCTCCTGGCGGAAAGCCATCCGGTGTATGCTGCAGGAGGATATGATGGAGCTTTTTGAGTCCGGCTTATCCCAGGGGGAGGAAAATCTTCGGCAGGTAATCTGTGAGTATCTCCACCAGGCCCGGGGTGTGAACTGTTGTTCGGATCAGATTGTCATAGGAGCCGGAAATGAATATCTTCTGATGCTTCTGTACCAGATGTTTTCCGGAAAATACCGGATTGCCATGGAGAGCCCTACTTATCGGCAGGCATACCAGACGTTCTGCACCCTGGGATGGGAGGTGGCTTCCGTTCCTATGGACGGCCACGGGATGATGCCGGAGGCCCTGCGGGAAAGCGGCGCCGGCCTGGCCTATATTATGCCCTCCCACCAGTTTCCGATGGGAAACGTCATGCCTATGAAGCGCCGGATGGAGCTGCTGCAGTGGGCCGGGGAGCAGGCGGGCCGGTATATTATCGAGGACGATTATGACAGTGAGTTCCGCTATAAGGGGAAGCCCATTCCCTCCCTTCAAGGCAGCGACCCTTACGGCCGTGTCATTTATCTGGGCACTTTTTCCAAAAGCATTGCCCCCGCCATTCGTGTCAGCTATCTGGTGCTGCCTTTAGAGCTGCAAAGCCTGTATCAGGAGCGGTGCGGCTTCTTTTCCTCTACGGTTTCCCGTCTTCAGCAGCAGATCCTGTATCATTTCATCAAGGAAGGTTATTTTGAACGGCATCTTCATAAAATGCGCCGGATTTACCGGAATCGCCACGACGTGCTGCTTTCGGCTTTGAAGGAAAAACCATGGATCAAACGGGTCTTTGGAGAACATGCCGGGCTTCACGTCCTGGCGGAGGTTGCGGCGGAAAAAACGGAACAGCGGATCCTGGAGGAAGCGGAGGAAGCGGGGCTTCGGATTTATGGACTGGGAGAGTATTCCATCGGTCAGGAGCAGCCGCCGGATGCTCCGACTTTTTTACTGGGATACGCAGGGCTGACGGAACAGGAGATCCTGGAAGGAATTGAGATTTTGGAGGGAATTATTACCGGCAGGGATGAGAATCGGAAATAGAAAGAAAAATAGAAAGAGGAACCGATCAGCATTGCAAGAATGCTGATCGGTTCCTAAAATTATAATTTTGATTCTACTTTTTAAATATTAAATTTACTTTTAATATTCTGGTTAATCCTAATTCTTTTGCTCTGCTTCCGCCATTTTCATAGCGCGAACCTTTAAGGGCAGGCCGAACAGGGTAATGAAGCCCTCGGCATCATGGTGGTCATACAGCTCCCCGGTGGTGAAGCTGGCCAGGGATTCACTGTATAAGGAGTAGGGAGAAGTCGTGCCGGCTTTGATAATATTGCCTTTATATAGTTTAAATTTAACTTCTCCGGTAACGTATTTCTGGGTGGATTCCACGAATGCCTGTACTGCTTCCCGAAGAGGGGTAAACCATTTTCCTTCGTATACGATCTGGGCCATCTTATTTCCCAGATCTTTTTTTGTTTCCATGGTAGCCCGGTCCAGTACCAGTTCTTCCAGCTGCTGGTGTGCTTCCATTAAAATGGTTCCGCCGGGAGTCTCATAGACGCCCCGGGATTTCATGCCTACTACCCGGTTCTCTACAATGTCCACAATGCCGATGCCATGCTTTCCGCCCAGTTCGTTTAAGGTGCGGATAATATCGGAAAGCTTCATTTCCTTTCCGTTGACGGATTTGGGTACGCCGGACTCAAAGGTCATGGTGACGTATTCCCCTTCTTCCGGAGCCTTTTCGGGAGTGACGCCCAATACCAGCAGATGGTCATAATTGGGTTCCGCGGCCGGGTCTTCCAGTTCCAGGCCCTCGTGGCTGATGTGCCAGAGGTTGCGGTCCCGGCTGTAGCTGGAATCTGCCGAGAAGGGCAGGTCAATGCCATGCTGCCTGCAATAAGCGATTTCGTCCTCCCGGGACTGCATGGTCCATACATCTGTCATACGCCAGGGCGCGATGATCTTCAAATCCGGGGCCAGGGCCTTGATGCCCAGCTCAAAACGGATCTGGTCGTTTCCTTTTCCGGTGGCGCCGTGACAAATGGCAGACGCCCCTTCCTTCCGGGCGATCTCCACCAGCTTCTTGGCAATGCCGGGGCGGGCCATGGAGGTGCCCAGCAGATATTTGTTTTCATATACGGCGGCTGCCTGGACACAGGGCAGGATGAAATCATCGCAGAATTCGTCTACGATGTCTTCAATATATAACTTGCTTGCGCCGGAGAGCTTTGCCCGCTCCTCCAGGCCGTCCAGTTCTTCCCCCTGGCCGCAGTCGATGCAGCAGCAGATTACCTCATAATCGAAATTTTCCTTTAACCATGGAATAATGGCCGTGGTATCAAGACCGCCGGAATATGCCAGTACAACTTTTTCCTTCATGATTTTTCCTCCGTTTATGTATGGGACGCCGGATTGCTTTTCCGTATCCCTGTTTCTCCCCGCCGGATTTGGGCGGGGGCTTTGTATCGCATAGGACTAATATACATCAGGGAAAAAGAAATTTCAAGCGGAAAAGTATACATTATTTTCGTTTGAAAATGCATATTTATGTACAAAAAAACGGGGAAGAGGATGTTTGGTGCATATATATGACTCAAAATGGAGAGAGGGTCCCGACAGATGCGGCAAAGGGCGGTGGGGATAGCAAGCCCGTTTCCGCAGGTCTGTCTATTTGGCGGACAGGCCAATCCGGTAACTGAAATGTTAGATTATGAGAATTTCGAAAATAGGGCTTGCATAAATGGAAAAATGAATGTATAATTATGCAGGTGTAAACAAAAATCAGGAAAAGAGTGAAGAACATGATAAAAGCAGGAATTATCGGAGCAACCGGATATGCCGGCGGAGAGCTGGTCCGGATTTTGCTGGGCCATAAGGAAGTGGAACTCAAATGGTATGGGTCGAAAAGCTATATCGGCCAAAAGTATGCGGAGGTATACCGGAATATGTTTCAATTGGTTGAGAATATATGTTCGGATGACGATATTGCAAAGCTGGCGGAGGAAGTGGACGTGATTTTTACGGCAACGCCTCAGGGATATCTGGCCGGGCTTCTGACCGAAGGGATTTTGGAAAAAGCAAAGGTCATCGACTTAAGCGCGGATTACCGTATTCAGGATGTGGCGGTCTATGAAGCATGGTACAAGCTGACTCATAAAAGCCCCCAATTTCTGAAAGAAGCCGTGTACGGCCTGTGCGAGAAGAACCGGGAGGCGGTGAAGGGCGCACGGCTGGTGGCCAATCCGGGCTGTTATCCCACTTGTTCTTATTTGACGGTTGCGCCTCTGGTACAGGCGGGCTATTTGGATTTACATACCTTGATTATTGACGCCAAATCCGGGACTTCCGGGGCCGGGCGGGGCGCCAAGGTGGACAATCTCTACTGTGAGGTCAATGAAAATATTAAGGCTTACGGTGTGGCGGCCCACCGCCATACGCCGGAAATTGAAGAACAGTTGGGATATGCGGCAGGAGAGCCCGTGACGTTGAATTTCACACCCCATCTGGTGCCCATGAACCGGGGGATTCTGATTACGGCCTATGCCGTGGTGAAAGAGGGAGTAACGGAAGCCATGCTGCGGGAGGCATATGAGCAGGCGTATGGATCGGAAAAATTTGTGCGGTTTTTAGAGCCGGGCGTCTGCCCCCAGACCAAATGGGTGGAGGGCAGCAATTATGTGGATGTCAATGTGGTTTTGGACAACCGAACCGGTCGTGTCATTATGATGGGGGCAATGGACAATCTGGTGAAAGGAGCGGCCGGCCAGGCCGTGCAGAATATGAACCTGATGTTCGGCTTTCCGGAGGATACGGGACTGAACCTGGTACCCATGTTTCCATAGGAGGGCATCATGAAAATTCGAGCAATGACAGCAGAGGATTATGACAAGGTATATGCCCTGTGGAAAACCATCAAAGGCTTCGGAATCCGCAGTATTGACGATTCCCGGGAAGGGATTGCGCGTTTTCTGAAACGGAATCCCACCACCAGCATTGTGGCCCAGGAGGGGGAACAGGTTGTGGGCGCGATTTTATGCGGCCACGACGGCCGCAGGGGCTGTTTTTACCATGTGTGTGTAAAGGAAGCGTACCGCAAGCACGGCATTGGAAAACGGATGGCCGAAGAAGCCATGGAAGCCCTGAAGGCCGAAGGGATTTCCAAGGTGAACCTGATCGCATTCCGCACCAATGAAGTCGGGAACTGCTTTTGGAAAAGCGTGGGCTGGACGTTTCGGGAGGACCTGAACTATTATGAGTTTTCTTTAAATGAGAAAAACATTACAACCTTTCAATAAAGCAGAAGAAAAGAGGATATTATGGAAAAAATAAAAGGCGGCGTGACGGCTGCGAAAGGATTTCAGGCGGCGTCCGCCGCTGCCGGAATCAAATATCAGAATCGGGAGGACATGGCCCTTTTGTATTGTGAAGTACCGGCTGTGGCGGCGGGGACCTTTACCAGCAACGTGGTAAAGGCGGCTCCGGTGCAGTGGGACAAAGCCCGGATTACGGAAGAGGAGCATATCCGGGCGGTGGTGATCAATGCCGGGATTGCCAATGCCTGTACCGGAGCCGAGGGGATGAGGTACTGCCGGGAAACGGCGGAATGCGCCGCAGGCTTATTGGAAGTCCCGAAAGGACAGGTGCTGGTGGCATCTACCGGGGTGATTGGTATGCAGCTGCCCATGGACCGGTTGTCCGCCGGGCTTCGTGAGATGGCGCCGAAGCTTTCTCCTTCTCCGGAAAGCGGTCTTTGGGCGGCAAAGGCCATCATGACTACGGACACCCGGGAAAAGGAAGCCGCCGTGACCTTTGAGGTAGACGGAAAAACGGTGACTTTGGGGGGCATGTGCAAGGGAAGCGGCATGATACACCCGAACATGTGTACGATGCTCGGCTTTCTGACTACGGATTTGGCCATTTCCAAAGAGCTGCTGGCGGAAGCGCTGCGGGAGGACGTGAAGGACACGTTTAACATGATTTCCGTAGACGGGGATACCTCCACCAACGATACCCTTCTGATCCTGGCCAGCGGCCTGGCCGGAAATCCGGAAATTACCGAAAAAAACGAGGCTTACCGGAAATTTACCAAAGCCCTCCATGCGGTCAACGAAGCCCTGGCGAAGCAGATGGCCGGAGACGGGGAAGGGGCCACCGCCCTCTTTGAAACGAAGGTGATCCATGGGGATACCAAGGAGCATGCCCGGATTTTGGCGAAATCCGTAATCTGTTCCTCCCTGACCAAGGCGGCGATTTTCGGGCACGACGCCAACTGGGGACGGATTCTCTGCGCCCTGGGCTATTCCGGCGTTTCCTTTGACCCGGAACGGCTGACCTTGTATTTCGAGGGGAAGTCCGGCCGGATTAAGATTTACGAAGACGGAACCGCCGCAGATTACAGCGAGGAAGAAGCGGCCCGGATTCTGGCCGAGCCGGAGGTGACGGTGCTGGTGGATCTGAAAATGGGAGAAGAGGAGGCCACGGCCTGGGGCTGCGATCTGACTTATGATTACGTAAAAATCAATGCGGATTACCGTTCGTAAAACCGCACACATTCCGCGTGAAAAGAGGAGAATCAGATATTATGGAAGAAATTTATATGAATGAGGTACTGAAAAAGGCGGAGGTCTTAATTGAGGCCCTTCCCTATATCCAGCGGTTTAACCGGAAGATTATCGTGGTGAAATACGGCGGAAGCGCCATGGTGGACGAAGAGCTGAAACGCCATGTGATCCAGGACGTGACCCTTTTGAAGCTGGTGGGCTTTAAACCGATTATCGTTCACGGGGGCGGCAAGGAAATCAGCAAGTGGGTGGAAAAGAGCGGCAAGGAGCCGGAGTTTGTCAACGGCCTGCGCAAGACCGACGCGGACACTATGGAAATTGCGGAAATGGTGCTGGGCCGGGTCAACAAATCCCTGGTGCAGCTGGTGCAGCAGCTGGGAGTACTGGCGGTAGGTATAAGCGGCAAGGACGGCGGCCTTCTGAAGGTTGAGAAAAAATATTCCGACGGCCAGGATATCGGCTATGTGGGGGAGATTACGGAGGTAAATCCCAAGATTTTATACGACCTTCTGGAAAAGGATTTTCTGCCCATCGTCTGTCCCGTGGGCTTAGACGGCGAATTTGAAACCTATAACATCAATGCGGACGATGCGGCCTGTGCTATTGCCCGGGCCGTAAAGGCCGAGAAGCTGGCCTTTTTAACGGATATCGAGGGGGTATACAAGGATCCGGACGATGCCTCCTCCCTGATTTCCGAACTGACGGTTTCCGATGCCAAAGCACTTTTGAACAGCGGGAATATCGGCGGCGGCATGCTGCCAAAGCTTAGCAACTGCATTGACGCCATAGAAAACGGTGTTTCCAGAGTCCATATTTTAGACGGAAGGATCGCTCATTGTCTGCTGCTGGAAATCTTCACAAACCGCGGAATCGGTACCGCAATTTTAGGAGATGAGGAGGAACGGTTCTATGACGGAAAGTAAAGCCTGTATGGAAATGGCGGAGCAGAATCTTCTGCATACCTATAACCGGTATCCCATTGTCCTGGAAAAAGGGGAGGGGGTCTACCTCTATGATACCGACGGAAAGAAGTATCTGGATTTTGCGGCGGGGATTGCGGTGCAGTCTTTAGGCTACGGGAACCGGGAACTAAATGAAGCCATTAAGGAGCAGGTGGATCTTTTGATGCACAGCTCCAACCTGTTTTACAACGTGCCCATTGCCCGGGCGGCCCGGAGGGCCGTTGCGGCTTCGGGGATGGAACGTGTGTTCTTTACCAACAGCGGGACGGAAGCCATTGAAGGGGCGCTGAAAGCAGCCAGGAAATATGCCTTTCAGAAGGACGGCCGCAGGGACCATGAAATCATTGCCATGGAGCATTCTTTTCATGGCCGCAGCTTAGGCGCATTGTCCGTTACCGGGAATGCCCATTACCGGGAACCCTTTGAACCGCTGCTGCCGGGCATCCGTTTTGCGGTATTTAACGACCTGGCTTCGGTGGAAGCTCTGGTGAACGAGAAAACCTGCGCGATCCTGATGGAAACGGTTCAGGGAGAAGGCGGCATTTACCCGGCTGAACCGGAATTTATCCGGGGGGTTCAGGCGGTTTGTGAAAAAAATGACATACTCCTGATTCTGGATGAAATCCAGTGCGGCATGGGAAGATGCGGGGAGCTGTTTGCCTGGCAGTATTACGGCGTAAAGCCGGATATTATGACCTGTGCCAAGGCCATTGGCTGCGGCGTTCCGGCAGGCGCTTTTTTCCTGAATGAAAAGGTGGCCTCCCGTTCCCTGGTACCCGGAGACCACGGCACCACCTACGGGGGGAACCCTTTGGTGGGAGCCGCTGTGGACAAGGTGTTTGAGATCTTTGAACGGGAAAAAATCCCGGCCCACGCAAAAGAAATGGGGGCTTATCTGGCGGAAAAATTAGAGGGATTGGCAGAGGAATTCCCCTGTATTACGGCCCGCCGGGGCATGGGGCTGATGCAGGGCCTGGTGCTGACGGTCCCGGTAGGGGAAGTGGTGAACCGGGCAAGGGACAACGGCCTTTTGGTCATTACGGCCGGAAGCGACGTGTTGCGGCTGGTGCCTCCCTTGATTATTGAAAAAGCCCATGTGGATGAGATGATCGAGAAATTGAGCAGGGCCCTTCGGCAGGTGCTTTGAAAAAAATAAGCATGCCCTTCGATAAAAAATTAACAAAAGATAAATAAAATTCCAATTATGGGAAATCCTATCTGCAAAGGCGGCGGTATACGGTTGCCGTAAGAGGCGGCGGTTTGAAGCCGCTGCCCCAGTTGACAGGAGGAGTAGACATGATTGGAATTTTTATTGCCCTTTTATCCGGTGCGCTGATGAGCGTACAGGGCGTATTCAACACTCAAGTTACCAAAAGCACCAGTATGTGGGTTTCCAACAGCTGGGTGCAGTTTTCCGCATTTGTAATCTGCCTGGTGGCCTGGTTTTTCTGCGACCGGAAAAGCTTCGCCGGAATCCTGCAGGTGGAACCGAAATATATGCTTTTAGGCGGCGTGATCGGGGCGTTTATTACCTATACGGTGATCAAAAGCATGGAGTCCTTAGGCCCGGCGCAGGCGGTGATGCTCATTGTGGTTTCCCAGCTGTTTTTGGCGTATCTGATCGAGGTATTCGGCTTGTTCGGAGTGGAAAAGGTCCCCTTCGAATGGCGGCGCCTGCTGGGAATGGGGATCTGCATCGGCGGAATCATTTTATTTAAGTGGGAATGAAAAGCCCCGGGATTTTACGGGAAAAGGCATCCCGGGAGCAAGGGATCAAAAGACACTAAAATAAAATTTTTGAAAATACGCTTGTAATCATTCCGAATTTTCGATACAATGGAGATAGTTTCGTAAAAGTCCTGTTCCGGAAAGGAACGGAAATGAAAAATAGAAGAATACACACAAGGAATAGCAGCGGGAACCGTATCCGGGTGGGAAGCATATGCCTGTATGTTGCGGTTCTCTGTGGTTTGTGTGCCATGGCAGCCGGATGTAAGAGTCAGGCCGGTTTTTATGTAAACCAGCAGGAAAAGGCCGGGGCGGAAGAAGAATCCGAAGGAAAAGATACCAAAGGAAAAGAAACCGCTTCGGACAGTGCCTTCGGAGCTGTTTCTCCCGGGGACAGAGCCGGTGAGAAGGAGCCGGGAGAAAGCCGGGAGGGCCGTTCCGGCGGTTTAAAGCCGGATGCCCGGGCCGGAATCCCCGGGGACTCTAAGGCTTCGGACGGGGATCAGGAAAGTTCCCCTCCGGAAACGGAAGCCGTGTATGTACAGGTATCCGGAGCCGTCCGGAATCCGGGTGTCTATCAGGTAACGGCGGGAAGCCGGATTTTTGAAGCAGTGGCCTTGGCCGGAGGAGTGACGGAGGAAGCGGATCTGCGTCTTTTAAACCAGGCCCTTCCGGTAAAAGACGGTCAGATGATTTATGTTTATGCCCGGGGTGAAACGCCTGTGGAGTCCCTGCCGGAAAGCGGGCCAGAGGAGAATCAGAACACCGGTTCCGATGCGGACGGGAAAGTAAACCTGAATACGGCTTCCGTGGAGCAGCTGATGACGTTGCCGGGAATCGGTCAGGCCAAAGCAGAATATATCGTTTCCTATCGGGAGGAGCATGGAGCCTTTGAGAAAATCGAAGACATTATGAAGATTGAAGGCATCAAAGAAGGGGTTTTTTCGAAAATCGAAGATCGTATCAAAGTTGATTGAGGTGAGGTAATGGCGAAAAAAGTTCTTGTTGTGGACGACGAAAAGCTAATCGTAAAGGGAATCCGGTTCAGCCTGGAGCAGGACGGGATGGAAGTGGATTGTGCCTATGACGGGGAGGAAGCCCTTCGGCTGGCCCGGGAGAATGCGTACGACATGATTCTCCTGGATATTATGCTGCCGAAAATGGACGGGTTTGAAGTCTGCCAGCAGATTCGTGAATTTTCCCTGACCCCCATCGTGATGCTGACAGCCAAAGGCGAAGACATGGATAAAATCCTGGGATTGGAATACGGGGCGGACGATTACATAACCAAGCCCTTTAATATCCTGGAAGTGAAAGCCCGGATCAAGGCCATTATGCGCAGGACCGGACAGCCCATGCAGCCCCAGGTCAGCGAGGACGATCCGAACCTGATGCGGGTGGCGGACCTGACCATGGACCGGGAGGGGCGCAGGCTGTTTATCCGTGGAAACGAAATCAACTTAACGGCCAAGGAATTTGATTTACTGGAGCTTTTAATTACGAATCCCAATAAGGTATATAGCCGGGAGACCCTTTTGGATATGGTGTGGGGATATAAATACCCCGGTGATGTGCGGACCGTGGATGTCCATGTACGGCGCCTTAGGGAGAAAATTGAAGCAAATCCCAGTGAACCGAAATATGTGCACACCAAATGGGGCGTGGGGTATTACTATCAGAGCTGACAAAGGTGTGAAGAATGAAGCGATTAAAGTTTTTAAAAAGTCTGAAATTCCGTATGATGATCTTAATGCTCCTGATCGGGATTTTACCCGGCGTGGTGCTGAGGATGGGGCTTCTTAGGATCTATGAGAGCAAAGCGGTATCGAACCGGAGCATTGATATTTTAAGCCAGGCCAAGATCCTGGGAACCCAGATTGTTACATATGATTATCTGAATAAACCCTCTTCGGATGTCATCAACGCACAGCTGGATGTCTTGTCTAATATTTATGACGGCCGGGTACTGCTGATCAACAGCAGTTTTCTGATTGTGAAGGATACTTATAATCTGGATGTAGGTAAGGCCATCATATCGGAAGAAGTCGTAAAAAGTTTTTACGGAGAAGAAATCTCAAAGTACGATTCCGAAAACCGCTATATCGAAATGACGATTCCCCTTACGAATAATGAAACGAAAGAGATTTTGGGCGTGCTGCTGGTCAGTGTATCCACGGACAGCATCGTGGCCAACTACGACTATCTGAAGGACAATGCCCTGGTTATTGAGATCGGGTGCGGCCTGGCGGTGGCGGCTTTTGCCGTGTTTTGTTCCCTGCGCCTGCTGCGGCCCTTTGACCGGATCACCAAATTCATTGATGCGGTGCGGACCGGCGAAGGGGAAGAGGCTTTGGCAGTGGCGGATTATACGGAGACGGAGGCCATTTCCCGGGCGTTTAATGAAATGATCAAGCGGATGCAGGTCATTGACCAGTCCAGGCAGGAATTTGTGTCCAACGTGTCCCATGAGCTGAAAACGCCCCTGACTTCCATGAAGGTTTTGGCGGATTCCCTGCTGGGGCAGGAGGAGGTACCGGAAGAGTTGTACAAGGAATTTATGATGGATATTGCCGAGGAGATTGAGCGGGAGAATAAAATTATCAACGACCTGCTTTCCCTGGTGAAAATGGATAAATCTGCCGGAACCTTGAATATCGACGTGGTAAATATCAACGAGCTGCTGGAATTGATTCTCAAGCGGCTGAAACCCATTGCGGAAAAGCAGAATATTGAACTGGTGCTGGAAAGCTTCCGTCCGGTTACGGCAGAGGTTGACGAAGTAAAACTTTCGTTAGCCATATCTAACCTTGTGGAAAATGCTATTAAATATAATACGCCGGAGGGCTGGGTGCATATGTCCCTGAATGCGGATCATAAGTATTTCTTTGTACGAGTGGAGGATTCCGGCATCGGGATTCCGGAAGATTCCCTGGAGCATATTTATGAGCGGTTTTACCGGGCGGATAAATCCCATTCCCGGGAAATCGGCGGGACCGGGCTTGGCCTGGCAATTACCAGGGGCGCCGTCCTTATGCACCGGGGGGCGATCAAAGCCCACAGCAAGGTGGGGGAAGGAACGGTTTTCACGGTGCGTATTCCATTGAATTATACGGCATAGGAGGATGTTATGAGAAAACGGATCGGTCTTTTCCTTTGCATCCTGGCCCTTTTTGCAGCAGCAGGCTGCGGCGGGAAGTCGGAGGAATGGTCGGAATACAAAATTTTTTATATAAATAAGGAGCAGACAAAGCTGGCGCCGGTGGCTTATGAACCGGAAATTACGGATGATATGGCCTTGATTCAGGATATGATCCTGAAGCTTAGCCAGAATCCTTCCAGCGTGGATTATAAGAAGCCCCTGGGCGGCCAGGTGGAAATCCGCTCCTGGGCCATTGAGAGCGGCCAGCTGCAATTGAATTTCGGCAGTGAATATTCCCAGATGGACCGGGTAGCCGAGGTGCTGTGCCGGGCAGCGGTGGTGCGTACCTTAATCCAGGTGGAAATGGTAGACGGCATTTCCTTTTATGTGGGGGATGCCCCCCTGATGGATCAAAGCGGGAACCCGGTGGGGGTGATGACGGCAGACAGCTTTATCGAGAATCCGGGGGAGCAGATCAATTCCATCCAGACGGCGGTGATTACTCTGTATTTTGCGGACGAAAGCGGGGACAAGCTGGTGCAGGAGGTACAGGAACGTCATTACAACAGCAATATTTCCCTGGAAAAGCTGGTTATGGAGCAGCTGATCAAAGGGCCGATTGGCTCCAAAGGGGTATCTGCCATTCCAAACGGCACCAAGCTGGTAAGCGTATCCGTTCTGGACGGGGTTTGCTTTGTGAATTTGGACGAAGGCTTCCTGAACCAGAATTATGAGATTGAAGAAGGGGTTGTGATTTATTCCATTGTGAATTCCCTGGCAGAACTGCCCAATGTGAACAAGGTGCAGATTTCGGTGAACGGGGACACGAAGCTGACCTATCGGGAGGAATTTTCCCTGGGAACCGTGTATGAGCGGAATTTGGACTATTTGAATTAGACTGTGTATAGGCGGAATTGGATTATTTGAATTAGACCGCGTGTGAGTGGAATTTAGATTATTTGAATTAGGAGAGGAGAAAGGGATGGCGGACCGGGTGTTAGCCCAGATAACCGTTGCTTTTCTCCTTGGCATTATGGGCTGCGAATATCGAAACGGGTTGGTTTTTGGCCTGTGGGGACTGTATCTCCCGGGCCTGGCTGCGGTTTTGATCCGAAGGCAGAAGACCTGGAACCGGACTTGGAATGGGAGAGCAAACGAAGCGGGTTCTTTTCGAAACGGTCAAAGTACCAAGGTGTTGTTTTGCCGTAATGTACTGCCGCGGCTGGGGATCTGCCTGGCGTTTCTCCTGCTGGGCTTTGGCCGCAGGGCCTTTCAGCTGGATTTGATTCGGGAAACAGGGCAGTGTTTGGCCGAAGAGAAAGAGATCTGTTTGGTCGGAACCATATGCAAAAAGGAAGAAAAGAACGGAAATTTCATTTATGATCTGAAAAATTCTGAAATACAGGACGGAAATGACGGCAGATCCTGCGGTCACGTTCTGATTTATCATGATGCCGATATCTATTCGATCGGCGAAATCCTACAAGTAACAGGAACCGGGGAGCCCTTTCGGGAGGCCCGGAACGAAGGAAATTTTAATGAAAAAATATATTATTATAGTAAGAATATTCTATTCCGTGTAAAAGCGGAGCAGATTGTCAGCCTTAAGGAAATGCGGTTTCCCTGGCAGGAGTGGCTTTATCGGCTGCGTAAGGGACTCCGTCAGGTGTATGCGGCTTTTTTATCCCGGCAGGAGGCGGGCGTTCTGGGCGTAATGACCCTGGGGGAAAAGAGCTTGTTGGACGGAGAAATCAAGGAGTTGTACCAAAAGTCCGGGATTTCCCATGTATTGGCCATTTCCGGCCTGCATGTTTCAATTCTGGGCATGGGCCTGTACCGGTTCCTGCGGAACCGGGGAATTTCTTATGGGATTTCAGGCGTGGTGTCGGGGCTTTTGATTCTGGCCTTTGGACAGATTTCCGGTATGGAGCTGTCCACCCGGCGGGCAGTTTTGATGTTTCTGATCCTGCTGTTTGGCAATGTCCTGGGAATGGCCTATGATTCGGTGACGGCCCTTTCCGCTGCGGCGCTGCTGCAGCTTTGGGAAAATCCGGGCAGCCTTTGGCAGGCAGGATTCCTTTTTTCCTACAGTGCGGTACTGGCAGCGGTGGTTGCAGCCAGGATCTGGAAGGACTATTGGGGCTTCCGGTGGGAAAAACGGAAACAAGAGTCAGAGGGAAAAATCCGCAAGGCCGGACACAAGGTTGCTTCCGTACTGTCCGGGACCTGCTTTTTAAGCGGCTGTATCCAGCTGGTGACCTTGCCGCTAACCGTATTCTTCTATTATGAAGTGTCGGTTTACAGCGTATTCATAAACTGTTTGCTGCTGCCCTTCATGGGTATGACATTGGCTTTGGGGCTTTTGGGCGGCCTGGCGGGGCTTTTAAGCGGCCTGACAGGTTTTTTCGGATTGTTCCGGGGTCTGGCGGCGGTCTGTTTTTGGCCGGTTCACATGATATTAAGCTGGAACCTGTGGGTGTGCACCCAGTTCCAAAAGTTTCCCTTTGCCGGCTGGATTACCGGAAAACCCGGCTTGCCGGGCCTGGTGCTCTATTACTTGCTGTTAATAGTGGTGCTGTGGCGGATGCAGGAAAGGACCAGGAGCTGGGAACGTCAGAGGAGGTTAGAGGCGGTGAACTTACGAAGAAGGCCGGACTGGGAGGTAAGAGGGCCGGAAAATGAAAAGGAGGCGGCGGATAAAAAGGAGACAGCAGATAAAAGAGGGCCGGAAAATAAAAGGAAGGGGAGAGCCGGTTTTTCGCCCGGAAGGAAGCTGCTCCTGTCTTCCCTTCCGGCAGTGGGCTTGCTTATGCTGTTAATCCTAAGGCCCGGAAGGAGAAGCAGGATCGACTTTCTGGATGTGGGGCAGGGAGATGCCGTGTTGGTCCGGTCCGAAGACGGAAGCTCCTTTTTTCTGGACGGGGGAAGCAGCAGTGAGAGCAAGGTCGGGGAATACCGGATTTTGAGTTTTCTGAAATATCATGGCATTTCTTCCATTGACGGCTGGTTCGTATCCCATGGGGACAAAGACCATATTTCCGGGCTGTGGGAGCTTTGGGAAAAAGGATTCCGGATTGACACCTTGTTCCTTTCCTCTGAAATGATCAAAGACGAGGTCTGGGAACAATTATGTGAGCAGGCCAGGAACCATCAGACCAAAATCTTGTATTTAAAACCGGGTGATACGGTAGAGACAACTACATTGAAGTGGACCTGCCTTTGCCCCTGGGAAGAAGAAGCAGACCGGAACGGGGCTTCCCTGGGCCTGCTGCTGGAGTTGTCAGGAACGGACGGGAGTCCCGGCCTGAAAGGATTTTTTGCGGGGGATATCGGGACTAAGCAGGAGCAGCGATTGCTGGAAAAATATCCGGCTCTTGGGGCAGACCTGTACAAAGCGTCCCATCACGGCTCGAATTTTTCCAATGGGGCAGAATTTGTAAAACAATTAAATCCGGATTTAACAATTATTTCCTGTGCAGAAAAAAACAGCTACGGACATCCGGGAAAGGAGGCAGTCGCAAGGATTTCGGAGAGCGGAAGCAGGATTTTGTATACCATGGACAGGGGACAGATTACGGTGGAGTACAGGGAAGGCGGTATGTGGATTCTGCCTTTTCTGGAACAGCCAGTTCCGGAATAGTCATGGAAATGAATAACATTTGAAACGATGCAGTGAGTAACGTTTGGAACAGAGGCAGGGCCGCGGAAGAACACGCAGGCCCAAAGCGGGCTCAGATGCAGCGCGGCTGCCGTAAACCGAGTGAACGGTAATCCGGCGTGGAGGAAATTTCCGGCCAGGGCAGAAAGGGTTCGCTTTTATATTTTAAATATGATATACTCATTGCATACATAACAGCATTTCACGAAGGAGTGAGGCAGAATGAGCGATAACGAATTATTATTGGCCATCTCAAATATGATGGATACTAAATTGGAACATGTAACGAAGGATGTCCGGGAGATTAAAAAAGAAGTAAAGAATATGGGGATTCGGTTAGAGCAGATGGACGATCGGCTTTGGCATATTGAAACCAGGATGGAGAACGTTGAAACCAGATTGGAGAGTGTTGAAACCAGATTGGAGAATATTGAAACCAGGATGGAAACGCTGGAAAGCCGGCTGGAGAATATCGAAATCAGATTGGAACAACTGGAAAGCCGGGTAGAGAATATCGAAATCAGGCTGGAAAATGTTGAAATCAGATTGGAAAAATTGGAAAGCCGTGTGGAGAATATCGAAATCAGGCTGGAAAATGTCGAAACCAGACTGGAACAACTGGAAGGCCGTGTGGAGAATATCGAAACCAGATTGGAGAGTGTAGAAACCAGGATGGAGAACGTTGAAACCAGATTGGAAAGTGTAGAAACCGAGGTGAAGGGTGTTGAAACCAGAGTGAAAAATATCGAACTGACCCAGGAAAACAAAGTGTTACCCCGATTGAACACCATTGAATCCTGTTATACTTCGACCTATGACCGGTACAAAGACAGCGTTCAGGATTATGAGGGGATGCAGCAGGATATCTCTGTTATGAAAAAGGTAGTAGCGGAGCACAGTGATAAATTGCAGAAACTGGCATAAGGCTTTCTATGTGCTGCGGCTAGGATCCAAAGGAGATCGGAGGAGGAATATGAAGACAATTGACGGAGACATCAAATCCGGGAATTTTGCACCGGTATATCTGCTGTATGGAGAAGAGGCATATTTGAAAAAGCAGTACAAAGAGAAGCTGATACAGGCATTGGTGAAAAAGGACGATACCATGAATTTTTCGGTCTATGAGGGAAAGGGTATAAATCCCGGAACCCTCATAGATCTGGCGGAAACACTGCCTTTTTTTGCCGACCGGCGGTTGATTTTATTGGAAAACAGCGGTGTGTTCAAGAATGCCAGTGAAGAACTGGCGGGATATATGAAGGAGATTGCGCCGACCGCCTGCTTTGTTTTTGTAGAAGAGGAAGTGGACAAGCGGGGGAAAATGTACAAGAATGTCAAGGCCGGGGGATGCGTGGTAGAATTTCAAAGACAAAGTGAAAAGATATTGACACAGTGGATTTTAGGCAGGTTAAAAAAAGAAGGAAAAAAGATCACCCAGCCGGTAATGCAGCAGTTTCTGCATGCGGTGGGGAATGATATGGCCTATATTGAAAAAGAGCTGGAAAAGCTGCTGTGCTATTGTCTGGAGCAGGAGGTCATCGAAGCGGAGGATGTGGCGGCGGTGTGCGTGGAGCAGACCAGCAGCAAGATTTTCGATATGGTGAATGCAGTTGCGGAAAAGCAGCAGCGGAAAGCGCTGGATTTGTATTATGACCTGCTTTCCCTGCGGGAGCCGCCGATGCGGATTTTGTTTCTGATTGCCCGGCAGTTTCAGATCCTCCTTCAGGTCAAAGGGTTAAGCGGAAAGGGCCATGACAGTAAATTCATTGCCCAAAAGGCCGGAATCCCGGAATTCACTTTAAAACGGCATCTGGGACAGGCGAAAAGCTTTACCGGAAAACAGCTGAAGGAAGCGGTTTCGGACTGTGTCCGGATGGAGGAAGCCGTAAAAACCGGGAATCTCAATGACCGGATGGCGGTAGAGCTTCTGATTGTAAAATACAGCGAAGCATAAGGTGTGTCTGCAGCAGGCCCTGATCCGGTGAAAAGTAAGAGATGTTTGCAGCAGGATCTGATCCGGTGAAACCACGGGCAGAACAAAGGGGTTATAAATTGCAGAACACAAAAGTTCATGAAGACATGAAAAAAGCCCATCCGGCTGACGGTACCGGATGGGCTATCTATGATCTTCTAAAATTACGCAATTCCGTTTACAGCTTTGTTTAAACGGGAAATCTTTCTGGAAGCGGTATTCTTGTGATACACACCTTTGCTGGTTGCTTTGCCGATTTCAGAAACAGCGTTCAGCAGTGCAGACTTTGCAGCCTCCTGATCTTTCGCAGCAACCGCAGCATCCACTTTCTTAATTGCAGTTTTCACTTTAGACTTAATTGCTTTGTTGCGGGCAGTTCTGGTCTCTGCTACCAGAATTCTCTTCTTTGCTGATTTAATGTTAGCCAATCCGTACACCTCCAATCCCAAAATGATTTTCGTATATGGATGTTTCATTAAAGCCGGACACGGACGTTCTAATGTAAACACACTCATATATTTTATTCCATGAAAATCTATCTGTCAATACATATTTTGTATTTTTTTGCAAAAAATAGCTGAGAACACCTCGTACAAGGAATAGGAAGGAATTTAAAAACCATTTGGAGGAAGAGCTATGAGTCGTTTTCAGGTAAGAACCGATTTGGCGTTGGAGACCAGAGAGAAATTCGAGGAAGATAATGTTGAGATCAAAGGAGTCCGGATTGAGGAAGAATCGGCAGAAGAAGGAGAAATCAAGATCACCAATGTGGTGATTGAAACAGAAAACGGGGCAAAGATTATGGGAAAGCCCAAAGGCACCTATATTACCCTGGAGGCATCCAATTTGAATGACCAGGAAGAGGGATATCACCGGGAAGTCTCAAAACAACTGGCCCGGGTGCTTCAAAAGCTGCTGCCGAAGCAGGAAACGCCGGTTTCCATTTTGGTGGCCGGGCTGGGCAACCGGGAGGTGACACCGGATGCACTGGGGCCCCGGGTGGTAGACAATCTGATGATTACCCGTCATATTATCCGGGAATTTGGAAAATATGCGTTTGGGAAACAGGAGATCCATCCAATCAGCAGCATTGTACCGGGAGTAATGGCACAGACCGGGATGGAGAGCCTGGAAATTATCCGGGGAGTAATACAGGAAACGAAGCCGGACTGTGTGATTGCCATAGATGCTTTGGCGGCCAGAAGCACCAAGCGCCTGGGCCGTACCATACAGGTTACGGATACCGGGATCAATCCCGGCTCCGGCGTGGGGAATCACAGGCACGGGCTGAATCGGGAAAGCCTGGGAATCCCGGTAATTGCCATCGGGATTCCCACGGTGGTGGATGCGGCCACCATTGTCAGCGATACGATGCAGACCTTGATTGAAGCCATGTCCCAGTCCACGCATTTGAAAGGATTGGGCAGTTCCCTGGATTCCCTGAATGATTCCGAAAAATACGATCTGATTCGGGAACTGCTTTCTCCTAATTTAAATACGATGTTCGTAACGCCCAAGGATATTGATGATACCATTAAGCATCTAAGCTACACGGTTTCTGAAGGATTAAACATTGCCTTCGGCGAAGCCCTGTCATAATGGGAGGGGGACAGGAATATATTATAGTAAACGGCACGGGAATTGCCGCTGCTTCCCCGGGAGGAGTCCGGAAATGGGCAGCAGCTTCGTTTGTGCCGGATTTTGGGAGCTGTCCGCTGCAGTTACGATTATGGCTGCGGCAGGCAGTCTTGCTTTGGAATCATGACAGCAGGCAGAACAGAGGGATTGGCATTGGAGAGATGGATCAGGAAAAAAGGAAATTATATCAGGACGGTGTGCCTGGCATTTTTGGTGCTGCTGGTGGCAGTTTGCTGGCAGAACCTGAATACCAGCGGAGACGCTCCGGCGTTGTGGGAAATTATGGAACATTTTAAAGGAAATTTGTACCGAAAGGCATTGGATGTGCATATGCCCATCGTGGCGGCATCCGCAGGAGAAAGCCGGGAACGGCCCGCCTGGGGATTCTTTCTGGAACGGATTTTGGCCGTGCTGCCAATCCAATCTTATACGATGTCATTAATAGAATACGATACCAGGCCGGAAAGTGAGCTTTCCTATGAAATGCTGATGGCACGGGAAGGGGTAGACGAGCAATATCGGGACGGGCAGCTTGTGGACGCCGGGGATTTGACAGGAGCCGCCGAAGGGATCGCCGGGGAAAGCGCAGGGAATGAGGAGGGACTTTCGGGCAGTGCCAAAGAGAACGTAGACGGGACGGGAGGAGCTGCCGACGGGACGGCCGCCGGCGGTGCGGCAGAGAGCGCCGGGGAAGCATCTGGAGCCGGAGAGGGAACGGCGGTACCGCCGGAAGGATCTCCCTTTGTATCTGCAACGGAACCGGTTGTGCATATCTCCCGGGAAAAGCTCAATGATTTTGATTATTTGATCCAGCACTTTTATGTGGTGGATAAGACGACTACCATTGACAGCAGCCAGCTCAATGCCCAGGAGCTTCTGGCAATGAATATGAAGCTGGCGGTGGGAGCCGACCAGCCGCAGATTTTGATCCATCATACCCATTCCCTGGAAGGGTATGCGGATTCCACCGGGGATACGTCCACTTCCATTGTAGGGGTGGGGGAATATCTGGCCCTTCTGCTGCGGGAGCGGTACGGGTTTCATGTGATCCATGATACCGGGGCGTATGACGTGGAGGACCATCAGAATGCCTATGCGCATGCGGGGCCTGCGATAGAACGGATTTTGGCGGAAAACCCTTCCATAGAGGTGGTGATTGACCTGCATCGGGACGGGATTAAGGAAGGCCATCTGGTGACGGATGTGAACGGGAAACAGACGGCGAAAATCATGTTTTTCAACGGCCTTAGCCGGACTACCTCCAACGGGGATCTGGATTATCTGTATAACCCGTACTTGAAGGAGAACCTGGCCCTTTCCCTGCAGATGAAGCTGGCGGCGGAGGAATATTACCCCGGCTTTGCCCGCTCCAACTATTTGAAGGGCTATCGTTATAACCTCCACTATGCGCCCAAAAGCATGTTGATTGAGGTGGGCGCCCAAACCAATACGGTGCAGGAAGCCATGAACGCTATGGAGCCTCTGGCGGATCTGTTACATAAGGTGCTGGCGCCGTAGAAACGGAATTGCCCGCACAAGGAGGCTTGCCATGTTTTACATTATCGGTTCGTCCGGCCCGGAGGCGGTTGCCCTTTCGGACTGGGATAAAAAAACAGACTGCGTGGGATATGTGACGCTGCCGGAGGTGGAGCGGCAGGAAGAAATGCTGCAGATTTCGGCCCGCACATTGGAAGAATGTATGTTCGAACAGGCCCGGTACCGGATGGGCCTGAAATATTACGACAATTTCGGCTTTGCCATGCTAAAGCTCTTGCAGATCCGGAACGTGGAGAAGGAGTGCGGGTATCTGGCCTTTTTTATGCGGGAGAATTTGTTTGTATTTGTGGAAATCAAGGATCCGGAAGGGTTCATCCGGGAACAGTTCGAAGGGGTGCTGAAAAAGGAGGGCGTGAATACCAGCCTGGAAAAGGTGGTGTTTGAGTTTTTCGAAAGCTTTCTGCAGGAGGGAAACACGGTACTGGAGGAAACGGAGCAGATCGTGATTGCCCTGGAACGCCATCTGGTGGAGGGAAATATAGAAAAGGATTTGAATTTGCGGATTTTTGAACTGAAACGGCAGCTGACGCTGCAGAAAAATTACTATCAGCAGTTAAGCAGCGTAGGGGCGGCCCTTATGGAAAATGAAAACAAAATTTTCTGGAAGGAGGACATCCGATATTTTAAGGCGTTTACGGATCAGGCAGAAGGGCTTCGGAAAAATACCCAGCTTCTTTGCGAGGATCTGGTCCATGTCCGGGAGGCTTTGGACGCGGCCCTAAGCTACGACCTGAACTCCATTATGAAGGTGTTTACGGTGGTGACGACGGTTTTTACGCCTCTAAGCCTGATTGCAGGCTGGTACGGCATGAATTTCAATATGCCGGAGCTTTCCTGGGCCTACGGTTATCCGATGGCAGCGGGGCTTTCCCTGTTGGTGGTAGCCCTTTGCCTGCTGTTTTTTAAATGGAAAAAACTGCTCTAAGGTTGGACAAGGGCTCCAAAATATGGTATACTCATGACCAAAGTGCACAAAATGGTTTGATAACAGGAGGAAGAATATGGCAGCCATAGAGCAGAGCAAGATCCGGAATTTTTGCATTATTGCCCATATTGATCATGGCAAATCCACGCTGGCGGACCGTATCATTGAGATGACTGGGCTTTTGACCAGCCGGGAGATGCAGTCCCAGGTATTGGACAACATGGATTTGGAGCGGGAACGGGGCATTACGATCAAGGCCCAGACGGTCCGGATTGTATACAAGGCCAAGAACGGGGAGGAGTATATTTTTAACCTGATTGACACTCCCGGCCACGTGGATTTTAATTATGAAGTATCGAGAAGCCTTGCGGCTTGTGACGGAGCTATTTTGGTGGTGGATGCGGCCCAGGGCATTGAAGCCCAGACCCTGGCGAACGTCTATCTGGCCTTAGACCATGACCTGGATGTACTCCCGGTCATCAATAAAATTGACCTGCCCAGTGCGGAACCACAGCGGGTCATTGACGAAATAGAGGATATCATCGGGCTGGAAGCCCAGGATGCGCCTCAAATTTCCGCGAAAACAGGACTGAATGTGGATCAGGTATTAGAGCAGATTGTGGAGCGGATCCCTGCCCCCCTGGGGGATGCGTCCGCCCCTTTGAAGGCGCTGATTTTTGATTCTCTCTATGATTCCTATAAAGGGGTAATTGTGTTCTGCCGTCTGAAAGAGGGTACGGTGAAAGCGGGGACCCCGATTCGGATGATGGCCACCGGGGCCGAGGCGGACGTCGTGGAAGTGGGATACTTCGGAGCCGGGCAGTTCATTCCCTGCGATGAGCTTTCCGCCGGGATGGTGGGCTATATTACCGCCAGCTTAAAGAACGTAAAGGATACCCGGGTGGGGGATACCATAACCAATGCCAAGAATCCCTGCAAGGAGGCCCTGCCCGGCTATAAGAAGGTAAATCCCATGGTATTCTGCGGGCTGTATCCGGCCGACGGGGCCAAGTACCCGGATCTGCGGGATGCCCTGGAAAAGCTGCAGCTCAATGACGCGGCCCTGCAGTTTGAGCCGGAAACCTCCATTGCCCTGGGCTTTGGATTCCGCTGCGGCTTTTTAGGGCTGCTGCATCTGGAGATCGTACAGGAGCGGCTGGAGCGGGAATTTAACCTGGATTTAGTGACAACGGCCCCGGGTGTTGTATACAAGGTCCATAGGACCGACGGGGAAGTCATTGACCTGACGAACCCTTCCAACCTGCCGGAGCCTACGGAGATCGAATACATGGAAGAGCCCATGGTCAGCGCCGAGATTATGGTGACCAGTGAATTTATCGGGGCCATCATGGATTTGTGCCAGGAACGGCGGGGCGTCTACATCAGCATGGAATATATGGAAGAAACCCGTGCCCTGCTGAAGTATGACCTGCCCTTAAACGAGATCATCTATGATTTCTTCGATGCCCTGAAATCCCGTTCCCGGGGGTATGCGTCCTTTGACTATGAAATGAAGGGCTATGTCCAAAGTGAGCTGGTAAAGCTGGATATCCTTATCAATAAGGAAGAGGTGGACGCCCTGTCCTTCATTGTCCACAGCGGAACGGCCTATGAACGGGGCCGGAAAATGTGTGAGAAGCTGAAGGAGGAGATTCCCCGCCATTTATTTGAGATTCCCATCCAGGCGGCCATCGGAAGCAAGATCATTGCCAGGGAAACGGTAAAAGCCCTGCGCAAGGATGTGCTGGCCAAGTGCTACGGCGGGGATATTTCAAGAAAACGGAAGCTTTTGGAGAAGCAGAAGGAAGGAAAGAAACGAATGCGCCAGGTGGGCAATGTAGAGATTCCCCAGAAGGCATTTATGAGTGTTTTGAAATTAGACGACAGGTGAGAAAATGAAGAAAAAGGAAAATCTGGAATTATATGTGCACATTCCCTTTTGCCAGCAGAAATGCAAGTATTGCGACTTTGTATCCGGCCCGGCCGAGGAGGAAACGAAACAACAGTATATGGAGGCACTGCACAAGGAAATCCGACTGCATGCCGAAGAATTCAAAGACTGCAGCGTACCGACCGTTTATATAGGGGGCGGTACGCCTTCTGTGTTAAAAGGGGAAGTGCTTGCGGAGCTGATTGAGCTTTTGCAGGAATGCTTTTCCATTGAAAAGAAAGCGGAAATTACCGTGGAATGCAATCCGGGTACATTAAATCCGGAAAAACTCGCACAATATAAAAAAGCAGGGGTAAACCGTTTAAGCCTGGGGCTTCAGTCCGCCGTGGATTTTGAGCTGAAAATGCTGGGACGGATTCATACCTTTGCGGATTTCCTGGAATGCTACGATATGGTGCGCAAGGCAGGCTTCGACAACGTCAATCTGGACATTATGAGCGAGCTGCCCATGCAGGGGCTGGACAAGCTGGAGTATACCTTGAAAAAAGTAACGGAATTGGAACCGGAGCACATTTCGGTCTACAGCCTGATCCTGGAAAAGGGTACGCCCTTTTATGAAAGCTTTTTCCGGGACCAGAAGCGCATGAAAGAAGGGGATACGCCCCTGTGGCTGGCGGACGAGGAGATGGAGGTGGAAATGCACCGGCTGACGGTGGGGATTCTGGAGGACTGCGGCTATGAGCACTATGAGATTTCCAACTATGCCAAGGCAGGCAGGGAATGCAGGCATAATATCGGATACTGGCGGCGGGTCCATTATTTGGGGCTGGGACTTGGCAGCTCGTCCTTTATCGGCAATGAGCGGTATCAGAATACCGCAAATCTGGAGGATTATATCAAAGGGGACTACGAGAAGTACCGCTGGGAATATCTGACCCGCCGGGATCAGATCGAAGAATTTATGTTTCTGGGCTTCCGCCTGATGCAGGGGGTTTCCAAAGAGGATTTCCGCCGCTGCTTTCATGCGGAGCTTACGGAGGTCTATGAAAAAGAAATCGAGCGGATGCGGTCCAAGGGCCTGCTGCAATGGAACGGGGACTATTTGAGCCTTACCAGATACGGGACGATTATCAGTAATTTTGTGATGACCCAGTTCCTGGAACCGGAGCCGCCCCGCTTTTTAAATATAAAAAAATTGAAAAAGGCTATTGACAAAAAAATCTGGTAGTGCTATTTTAAATACATAGATGTTAGCACTCTAAAAGGTTGAGTGCTAACAAGGTGGCCGGGGGATTCCATACGGACCTGCCAAGGCGGGAGGAACCGGAGGCTGCGGTGAAACATTTCCTGGGAGTGAGCGGATGCACGAATTAGATGAAAGAAAGACAAAAATCTTAAACGCGATTATCCGGAACTATTTGGAAACCGGAGAGCCGGTGGGCTCCCGCACCATTTCCAAATACTCGGACCTGAACTTAAGTTCGGCTACTATCCGGAATGAGATGTCGGATCTGGAAGAATTGGGATATATCATGCAGCCCCATACTTCGGCCGGCAGGATCCCTTCGGACCTGGGGTACCGTTTTTACGTGGATAACCTGATGGAGCAGAAGGAGCGGGAGGTTACGCAGATCAAGGAGTTTATGATTGAACGTACCGAGAAGATGGAGCAGGTGTTAAAGCAGGTGGTAAAGCTGCTGGCCAATAACACCAATTATACAACGATGATTACGGCCCCCTCTTTTCACGGCAATAAGGTGAAGTTCATCCAGTTATCCCAGGTGGATGCGGAACAGATTCTGGCAGTCATCGTTACGGAAGGCAATATTGTAAAGAACAAGATGATTTCCGTAGAAGAGCCCCTGGACAATGAAACGATGCTGAAGCTGAATATCCTGCTGAACACCAGTTTGAACGGCCTGTCCTTGGAAGAAATCAATTTGGCAGCCATTGCCAGGCTGAAGGAGCAGGCAGGTATTCACAGCAATATTATCAGCGACGTGCTGGATGCGGTGGCGGCAGCGGTTCAGGAGGATGAAGACCTGCAGATTTACACCAGCGGGGCGACGAATATCTTCAAATATCCGGAGTTAAGCGATTCCGGCAAGGCCGTGGAGCTGATCTCCGCCTTTGAGGAGAAGCAGCAGCTGGCCAGCCTGGTGAACCGGACCTTGACAAGCGGAGAGGAAACCGGGATTCAGGTTTATATCGGGAATGAATCCCCGGTGGCAACCATGCGGGACTGCAGTGTGGTAACGGCCACGTATGAATTGGGAGAGGGCATTCAGGGCACCATAGGGATTATCGGGCCCAAGCGGATGGATTACGAAAATGTAGTGGATAATCTGAAGACCTTAAAGGTGCAGTTAGACAATATATTCAGGAAGCCGAAAGGCGAGGATGGATAGAGAATGGAGAAAAGAAGCAATGATTCCGGCAGTTTCGGAGGGTTGCGAGAAAGGCGGTAAGGAGGATGGCAGAGATGGATCAGGAAGCAAAGAATCCGGAAACGGATTTTGAGGAAGAAACAGCAGAACAGAAGGAATCCGGCAGGGAGCAGGCGGCAGCCGGAACAGGTGAAAGCCCGGCAGAGAGCGCCGAAACAGAAGAAGAGAACGATAGTTCGATTCCTGCCGCAGACGGAGAGACAAAGGAAGATCCGGACGCAGAGGAAGCCGGGGAGGACGAAGCCGGCCCGGAGGAAACAGAAGATCCGGAACAGGCGGATTCGGAGAACGGCAAGAGCGGTTCCGAGAAGAAGAGCCTGTTTAAGCGGAAGGAAAAGAAGGATAAGGCCGCAGAGCAGATTGCGGATCTGAACGATAAGCTCAAACGCCAGATGGCGGAATTCGACAATTTCCGCAAGCGTACGGAACGGGAGAAATCCCAGATGTACGAAATCGGCGCCAAGAGCGTCGTGGAAAAAATCCTGCCGGTGGTAGACAACTTCGAACGGGGCCTTGCGGCCGTACCGGAGGAGGAGAAAGAAAATGGCTTCGTGGAGGGCATGGACAAAATCTACCGCCAGCTTATGACCGAGCTGGAGAGTATCGGCGTGAAGCCCATTGAAGCGGTGGGCCAGGAGTTTAACCCGGATTTCCACAATGCGGTGATGCAGGTGGAGAGTGAGGAATTCGAATCCGGAATCGTAGCCCAGGAGCTGCAGAAAGGATATATGTACCGGGACAGCGTGGTAAGGCATAGCATGGTGGCCGTGGTACAGTAACCAGACAGTAAATAATTTTATTTTTATAGAGGAGGTCTCATTATGAGCAAGATTATTGGTATTGACTTAGGAACAACAAATAGCTGTGTAGCAGTGATGGAAGGTGGTAAGCCGGTAGTTATCGCCAATACAGAAGGAGCAAGGACAACACCCTCCGTGGTTGCTTTTACGAAGACAGGCGAGCGTCTGGTAGGGGAGCCGGCAAAGCGGCAGGCAGTTACCAACGCAGAGAAGACCATTGCTTCCATTAAGCGTGAGATGGGTACCGACCAGAAGAAAGCCATCGACGACAAGAAGTATTCCCCCCAGGAGATTTCGGCGATGATCCTGCGGTGAGCGGATTATTCAGTCAAGAATTGGTCTGAGGCAGGAGTGTATCCTCCTC
>CAJUSQ010000014.1 GCA_910588885.1 uncultured Lachnospiraceae bacterium | reverse complement strand
TTTAACGCTTCATCAACCATAGCAACCGCATAGTCGGCATAACTGATTACGCTTTCTCCCTTAGAGTTCAATATCAATTCTTCACCGCCTAAGATGTACTTCCCGGTCTTAGCTCCGTCTGCCTGAAAATCTCCGGCGGGACTGATATACGTCCATTTTACATCGGTTCTGGTTCGGAGTTCGTCAAGCGCCTTGCCCATGTTGGAAGCAAGCGGCTTGAATATTTCCGGGAAGCCTGCCCTGTCCATGACCTGTATAGTATGCTCCGGGTTCACATACAGGCTGCCCGCCCCGCCGACAACAAGAAGCCTCGTTTCCTTGCCGCTTACAAGGTCGCATAGATGTTTCAGAGAAGTGCTGTGCTGCGGGAGGGTTTCCGGTGTCCATGCTCCGAAAGCGTCAACTACAACATCAAAGCCCTCCAAATCGGCTGCGTTCAAATCAAAAAGGTCTTTCTGAATGCCCTTTTTTGCTGCTGACCGGTTCCCGCCACGGATAACGGCGGTAACATCTGCTCCTCTTGTGAGCGCTTCCTCGACAATCAACATACCCTCCTTACCCATTTGCACAAATAACTGCGATTTTCATAGCTTCGTCCCTCCTGTTATTGTGAAGAAATGGGGGCTTTTTCATGGGAAAAAATTTACCTGCCTGCCCGGTAGAAACTACTTTAATGCTGATCAGTGATCGCTGGAAGGTTCTTATTATCCGTGATTTATTAGACGGCACAAAACGATTCGGAGAAATAAAGAAATCGGTTGGAAATATATCTCAAAAAGTTTTAACTGCGAATTTGCGTTCAATGGAAACTAGCGGGTTACTTACCAGGAAAGTATATGCAGAAGTGCCGCCGCGGGTAGAATATACTTTAACGGAAACAGGGTATGGCCTGAAACCTGTTTTAGACGCTATGGTAGAGTGGGGAACGGAGTATAAAAAGAAAAATAGTTAGTATAAGAACACACCCGCACGGTAGCGGGTGCTGTGAGAGGACGGCGGTTAGTTACCGCCTCCTACTCGATCTTTATTGTGACAGTTCATGACTCGTCCGTCTGGGCTGAATTTACATGCACCATGATATGTTTTACCTTTTGAAAATTCTGTTCAATATCCTCATGGACTTCTTCCGCAATTTCGTGAGATTTCCTCAGCGTATAGGAACCGTCCACTGCGATTTCTATATCTATATATATTTTATTCCCAAAAATACGCGTATGGAGCGAATCGATCCCCATAACGGCTTCATTTGTCAGAACACGTTCATAAATTTGCCGTTCTGTTTCCTCGTCACAGGAATGATCCACCACTTTATTGACAGCATCTTTAAAAATGTCATATGCAGCTTTCATGATAAATAAAAAGATTACCAGGCTTGCAATGGAATCCATAACCGGAAAGCCAAGCCTGGCTCCTGCAATTCCGATTAAAGCCCCCACAGAGGAAAACGCGTCGGAACGGTGATGCCATGCATCTGCCAGCAACGCACTGGAATCAATTCTTGCAGCATTCATTTTTGTATACCAAAACATGGCTTCTTTGCTCACTATGGAAATAGCTGCGGCAGCCAGCGCTAAAACCCCCGGCACCTGCAAATCACCGTAATTGCCGTACAGAATATTTTTGAATGCTTCCATCCCAATACCAAGCCCTGTCATAAACAGAATCATTGCCAGTATAATGGCTGCCACGCATTCCATACGCTCATGCCCATAGGGATGTTCCTTATCCGCCTCCTTTGAAGCAAGCCTGATCCCGATAATCACCACGATCGTACTAAACACGTCCGATGCAGAATGGACAGCATCACTGATCATTGCATTGGAATGAGCCGCAATGCCTGCGATAAGCTTAAACACAGACAAAATCAAATTGCCCGTGATGCTCACGGCTGACACCCTGTCTGCGATTTTCTGAAAATCACTGCCTGACCCAACACATACTTTCTTTGTTATTCGGCTTCTCCGCATACGATGTACCTCCAAAATGTTTGATGGCTCTATGACACCAATATATGTGGGGATTTAGAATAACATCTTTATAAAAAAGTATAAAAAAATACCCACGAATCAGTATTAGCAACTACTGTCCCGTGGATAGAAAATTCCACTGCCACTTATGCGACCCGACTCCATGACACTTGGTCACGGCCTGTTCAGTTTGTACTGTAGATTTATATGCAGTGCAAAGAGTGATTATAGGCTAACATAGATGCCGGGTATTGTCAAGCTTAAGTTTGGAAGGGTTCGTACATTGTTGCTGTTCACACCTAATGTCATTTAGTTAGATGTGTGAGCCGTTAAGTCTGTATTTTGGAAAGAAGAGCTTCTTGTAATGCATGGGAGAAATTAATTCCCATAGAAATGGCACGGTCATTCAGCCATGACGGTATGGTTAAAGTCTTTTTTACTGCCTTAGTGTGCTTATACTGGTTAAGATTGCGTTTTATTAGGAAAACACACTGCCAAAAGGATTTTATGCTTTGGCGGGGGTCAGCCCGCCGCGGCGGTGTCGGTGGTGTTGATTTCAATGTACTCGGCAATCCGGCGGAACTCGTCAAAACGACTTGTGCAACTGGCGACCATATTCAAGTGCGCTCGCATTCCATATCAAATTGTGAAAGATATGCACATTTGGCAATTATGCCATTTAGCAATGGTTGTGCCAATTGCCGATGCCTACTATGAAACAGAAATACCTGAACGGGTAGGAATTGATAAAAAGATTATGCTCCATACTGCAAGACAAATGAAAACCAATTTTTCATTGCTTACTGATACGGGAATCAAACTTTCTCCCCCAAAAATGAATCTTTTTCGATTTATCCCTATCCCGATATTTAGTATTGTATTGAGTTCTATAGTTCAAAGCAAGTTTGGAAATGTATTTATGTATCAACATTCCATGAAAGCACCGGATGAAATGAGAGTACTGCATGAACAGTTTTATGGATATATAGAAAAATTAAATATTTAATTTTTTCTTCGCTTACAAAGTAGTATAAACAGAGGAGATGTACTAATGGAACAAGGATGGGTGCGTTGTCCTGTTCGCCAAAATAAAACATTAAGAGCCAGACGCTTAGACGCAGAGCCGATAACACGCCCTAGTAGTGGGAAGTGTATAGCCAAGAGCAAGGGTGTCCATTGTGAGGTGGAATCCGAAGAAAGCTGGAGGCAAAGCTCTGGTCTGACGAACAGAAATCACATCAGGCTAGGGGGCTGAACAGGAACGGAATACTGTCAAATCCTGGGGAAATTCCAAAAAAAAGAACTGGAAAACAGGCGGATTCTGGAGTATAATGACCACAGATATCGTAGAGTTTCCGGGAACGAAGAAGAACCCGTGAGTGATACCAAAGGATCGAGGGATGAGCAGCATGACAAGAAGAATCCGGCGAATGCTTTTTGCCGTAGTTTGCATCTGTCTGTGTGGCCTGTCGTGGAGCTTGCCGGCGGCAGCGACCCAGTCGGAGATTGAAAAAGTCAATAAAAATCTGAACCAGCTGGAGGATCAGAAAGAGGACAGCCAAGAGGAGCTTGCCGGATTGCAGGAAGAAAAGGCGTATCTGGACGGGCAGCAGGCCAAACTGGACGGGCAGCTTACCGCACTGGCCCGGGAACTTACCGATCTGCAGGAACGGCTGGCGGCGACAGAAGCTTCCCTGGCCCAGACCCGGCAGCAGCTGGAGGCGGCCCGGGAAGAAGAAGCGAAACAGTATGAGAATATGAAGAAAAGAATCCGGTTTCTTTATGAAAAAGGGGATTTTTCCTTCCTGGCTACGCTTTTGGAAGCCCAGAGCCTGGTGGATATGCTTAATTATGGAGAATATGTGGAAAGCATCTACTCCTATGACCGGGAAATGCTTCAGCAGTATCAGGAGGTGAAAACCGAGATTGCTGCCAAGGAAGAGCAGCTGGAAGCAGAAACCAAGGAAATTTCTGCCCTGACAAAGCAACAGCAGGAAGCGGTAGACCAGGTGGAAACGCTGCTGGCTGAGGTTCAGGCCAATCTAAGCAGCACCAGCCAGGAGATTAATAAGACGAAGGACGAGCTTGCCGCCTATGAAGCGGAGATCAAACGGCAGAAGGATATCGAAGAGGAGCTGGAGCGGAAGAAGGCCCAGGAAGATGCGAAGCGGCAGGAGGAAATCCGCCGTCAGCAGGAGGAAGAAGAGCGCAGACAGCAGGAAGAGAAGGATAAGCAGAACCAAGGCAGCGGCCAGAACAGCACAGGTTCCGGAGGCAGCCAGAACGGAGCGGATTCCGGGGGCAACCAGAACGGCACGAATGCAGGAGACGGTCAGAACAGTACCGGTTCCGGCAATGGTCAGAACGGTACAGGCTCCGGAGGAAACCAGGGCGGCGCAGATTCCGGCGGGCAGGATACAGGCGGAAGCCAGGGCGGGACCAATTCCGGCGGCCAGGCCGAATCGGCCGGGGATCTGGCGCTTCTGGCTGCTTTGATCGAATGTGAAGCCGGAGGGGAAAGCTATGAAGGAAAACTGGCGGTAGGCAGCGTTGTGATGAACCGGGTGCGCAGCTCCCTGTTTCCGAACAGCATTGTGGAAGTGATTTACCAGAAGGGACAGTTTTCCCCGGTAGCCAGCGGAAGGTTTGCGGCGGTGCTAAGCCGCGGAGCTTCTGCCGACAGCATCCGGGCTGCCCAGGAATGCCTGGCCGGGGCCAGGATCGTGAGCTGCCTGTATTTTTGCAGGAACAATGGGATTGTCACCGGGCTTGTGATCGGAAATCATGTATTCTATTAAAAACAGTCCGTTCGGTTGCATTTTACCAAGGACTGTGGTAGTATAGGCATTAGGGTATTTGTACGAGAATTGTCAGTATGTCTGGTTTGTTAAAAAAATAACGATCCGGACGGAATACTGAAATGTAGCGGTTGCAAAATCAAGTTTGGAGTGGTAGAATAAAGTTGTCTGATGCATCGTGCCGTCCGGTTTTTACGGAATGGACGAAAAGCCTGCCAGGACTGTCTTTCGAAGGGACAGAACCGGGGGGTTCCGGTATCATGGCAGGGATTATCATTAAGAAGGAGAGAAAAGAGTATGTCAAGAAAAGTAGTTTTAGCAGGCGCATGCCGTACCGCAATCGGGAGAATGGGAGGAGCTTTAAGCAACACATCCGCAGCTGATTTGGGTGCGATCGTAATTAAGGAAGCATTGAACCGTGCAGGCGTGAAGCCGGAGCAGGTGGACGAGGTTATGATGGGCTGTGTGATCCAGGCAGCACAGGGACAGAACGTTGCAAGACAGGCTTCCATCAAGGCAGGGCTTCCCATTGAAGTACCGGCATTTACCTTGAACGTGGTTTGCGGTTCCGGTTTGAAATGCGTGAACGAAGCAGCTAACATGATTATGGCTGGCCAGGCCGATATTGTAGTTGCAGGTGGTATGGAGAACATGTCTTTGGCTCCTTATGCAATGACAAAGGCACGTTTCGGATATCGTATGAACAATGCAACTATTATTGATACCATGGTAAATGATGCACTGACAGATGCTTTCAACCATTATCATATGATGATTACCGCAGAGAATGTTTGTGAAAAATACGGCATTACCCGGGAAGAATTGGATGCATTCTCCGCAAACAGCCAGCAGAAATGTGAGAAGGCTATGGCAGAGGGCAAATTCAAGGATGAGATCGTTCCGGTTCCGATTAAAGTAAAGAAGGAAACCGTGATGTTTGATACGGACGAAGGTCCCAGGGCTGGCACTACGGAAGAATCTTTGGGCAAGCTGAAATGCTGCTCCGGGAAAGAAGGCGGCCTGATTACCGCAGGCAATGCTTCCGGGATCAACGACGGTGCAGCTGCAATTGTTGTAATGAGTGAAGAAAAAGCGAAAGAGCTTGGTGTAACTCCTATGGCTACCTGGATTGCAGGAGCGCTTGGCGGAGTAGAGCCGGAGATTATGGGCGTGGGCCCGGTTGCTTCCACCAGGAAGGTCTTCGAGCGTACCGGCTTAACGATTGATGATATTGATTTGGTAGAAGCAAACGAAGCGTTTGCGGCACAGTCTGTTGCTGTGGCAAGAGATCTGAACTTCGATATGAACAAGGTGAATGTAAACGGCGGCGCTATCGCACTGGGCCACCCGGTAGGAGCAAGCGGATGCCGTATCCTGGTTACATTGCTGCATGAAATGCAAAAGAGACCGGACGTAAAACGCGGCTTGGCAACTCTTTGTATCGGCGGTGGTATGGGTTGTTCTACTATCGTTGAAAAATAAATACTGTTTTATTCATAAGGAGGAAGTATCATGAAAGTAGGAATTATCGGCGCAGGAACTATGGGTTCCGGTATTGCACAGGCTTTTGCACAAACCGAAGGATATGAGGTTTGCCTGTGTGATATCAATGATGAATTTGCGGCAAACGGCAAGAAAAAGATTGCTAAGGGGTTTGAAAAGAGAATTGCAAAAGGCAAGATGGAACAGGCAGCGGCAGACGCAATCCTGGCTAAGATCGTAACGGGAACCAAAGAGATCTGCGGTGACTGTGACCTGATTGTAGAAGCAGCGCTTGAGAACATGGAGCTTAAGAAGCAGACCTTTAAGGAACTGCAGGAAATCTGCAAGGCAGACGCTATGTTTGCAACCAATACCTCTTCTCTTTCCATTACGGAAATCGGTGCGGGCTTAGACCGTCCGGTAATCGGTATGCACTTCTTCAATCCGGCTCCGGTTATGAAGCTGGTGGAGGTAATTGCGGGTCTGAATACTCCTGCCGATATGGTAGAGAAGATTAAGAAGATTTCCGAAGATTTAGGCAAGACTCCGGTTCAGGTAGAAGAAGCTGCAGGCTTTGTTGTAAATAGAATTTTAATCCCGATGATTAATGAAGCAGTAGGCATTTATGCAGACGGCGTTGCTTCCGTAGAAGGCATTGACGCAGCCATGAAATTAGGTGCAAACCATCCGATGGGCCCCCTGGCTCTGGGCGATTTGATCGGCTTGGACGTATGTCTGGCAATTATGGAAGTACTGCAGGCAGAAACCGGCGATTCCAAATACAGACCCCATCCGTTGCTTCGCAAAATGGTACGCGGCGGCAAGTTAGGACAGAAGACGGGTGTCGGCTTCTACGATTACAGCAAATAAGAAACACAATATGATACGGATTTGATATGAATAATTTTATAAAGGGCTGTACTTTTTATCGCAGCCCTTTCAGTTTATCAAGTTCGTTAAAAGTTTAACTATCTGAAAATGGAGGAAATTAGAATGGATTTCGCGTTAAGCAAAAAGCATGAAATGGCCAGAACTCTTTTCAAAGAGTTTGCCGAAACAGAAGTGAAGCCTCTGGCACAGGAGGTAGATGAAACTGAAGAATTCCCCATGGGAACCGTTGAGAAAATGGCAAAAGCGGGCTTTATGGGAATTCCGGTTCCGAAGGAATATGGCGGACAGGGCTGTGATCCTCTTACCTATACCATGTGTGTAGAAGAATTGTCCAAGGTATGCGGAACTACCGGCGTTATCGTTTCCGCACATACTTCTCTTTGCATCGACCCGATTATGACCTACGGTACCGAAGAACAGAAGAAGAAATATGTGGTACCCCTTGCAAAGGGTGAGAAGCTGGGTGCATTCGCTCTGACAGAGCCGGGTGCAGGTACGGACGCACAGGGCGCACAGACCAAAGCTGTTTTAGATGGTGACGAATGGGTGCTGAACGGTTCCAAGTGCTTTATCACCAACGGTAAAGTGGGCGATGTTTATATCGTAATCGCAATTACCAGCGTAACCGAGGACAAGAGAGGAAGAAAGAAAAAGAGCTTCTCTGCGTTTATCGTAGAAAAAGGGACTCCGGGCTTCTCCTTCGGTACGAAAGAGAAGAAGATGGGTATCCGGGGCTCCGCTACATATGAATTGATTTTCGAAGACTGCAGAATACCCAAGGAAAACCTGTTGGGACCGGAAGGAAAGGGCTTCCCGATTGCTATGCATACACTGGACGGCGGCCGTATCGGAATCGCTGCACAGGCGCTTGGTATTGCAGAAGGTGCACTGGAGCGCGCCATTGAGTACACCAAGGAAAGAAAGCAGTTCGGCCGTTCCATCGCACAGCAGCAGAACACCCAGTTCAAGCTGGCAGATATGGCAGCCAGAATCGAAGCGGCTCAGCTTCTGGTTTACAAGGCAGCTATGGCGAAGGCTACCCAGAAGGTTTATTCCGTAGAAGCGGCAAAGGCAAAACTGTTCGCAGCAGAGACTGCAATGGCAGTAACCACAGAAGTGGTACAGCTCTTCGGCGGATACGGATATATCCGTGAATACGACGTAGAACGTATGATGCGTGACGCTAAGATTACCGAGATTTACGAAGGAACTTCTGAAGTTCAGCGTATGGTAATCTCAGGAGCATTGTTGAAATAGCCGTAATGTACGGGGCAATCCGCGGGCAGGTTTTGCAGTAAAGCAGAAGTTTGTGCCCGGGGAACTGTAAAGCCTTCGGCGGCAACCCACCCATAAAATGATAAAAATAATAAGGAGTGAAACTACCGTGAAAATAGTTGTATGTATAAAACAGGTTCCAGATACAAAAGGCGGCGTTAAATTTAATCCGGACGGTACGCTGGACCGTGCAGCAATGCTTGCAATCATGAATCCGGACGACAAGGCAGGTCTGGAAGCAGCTTTGAGAATAAAAGACGAAACAGGTGCAGAAGTAACCGTTGTTACTATGGGTCTTCCGAAAGCAGAAGAAGCTTTAAGAGAAGCAATGGCTATGGGAGCAGATAAGGCAATCCTGGTAACCGACCGGGTTCTGGGCGGAGCAGATACCTGGGCTACCTCTACTACCATCGCAGGAGCCCTTCGGAATATTGACTATGATCTGATTATTACAGGACGTCAGGCAATCGACGGCGATACCGCACAGGTTGGCCCCCAGATCGCAGAGCACCTTGGCGTTCCGGTTATTTCCTATGCGGAAGATATCCGGATCGAAGGCGATTCCGTAATCGTTAAGAGACAGTATGAAGACAGATATCATGAAGTAAAGGCAAAAATGCCTTGCTTAATTACCGCACTTTCCGAGTTAAATGTTCCCCGTTACATGACACCGGGCGGAATTTTTGATGCGTATGATGAAAAAGAAGTTACCGTTTGGGGAAGAAAAGATCTGAAGGATGTAGATGATTCCGATCTTGGCCTGGCCGGATCTCCCACTAAGATCGCAAAAGCATCTGACAAGGTGCGTAAGGGCGCCGGCGAGAAAGTAACTCTGGATGCTTCCGAGTCCGTAACCTACATTATGGGCAAATTAAAAGAAAAACACATTATCTAATAAAGACGAAGGAAAGTGGTGAAAAGAATGAATTTAGAAGAATATAAGGGCGTATATATCTACGCGCAGCAGGTAGATAACGAATTAAGCGACATTGCCTTTGAATTGATTGGAAAAGGAAAAGAACTGGCAGAAAAACTGGCTACAGATGTGACAGCCGTTCTTTTGGGCTACAATGTAAAAGAGCTGGCTGACAAGCTGGCAGAGTACGGCGCTGACAAAGTGATCGTAGTAGATGACAAGGAGCTGGAAACCTACCGTACAGAGCCCTATGCACACGCATTGTCCGCAGTTATTAACGAATACAAGCCGGACATCATGCTGGTTGGTGCAACCGCAATTGGCCGTGACTTAGGCCCCACTGTTTCTGCAAGAGTAAAGACCGGTCTGACTGCAGACTGTACCTTACTGGAAATCGGTGATTTCCCGATGAATCCCATGCCGGGCAAAGAGCAGAAACACAATCAGCTGTTAATGACCCGTCCTGCTTTTGGCGGAAATACCATTGCAACCATTGCATGTCCGGATAACCGTCCTCAGATGGCTACCGTACGTCCCGGCGTTATGCAGAAATTAGAGCCGGTAAAGGGCGCAAAAGCAGAGATCATCGAATTCAATCCCGGATTTGAAGTAAACAATAAGTATGTGGAAATCCTGAATATCATCAAGCAGGCAAAGACCACCGAGAATATCATGGACGCAAAGATCCTGGTATCCGGCGGCCGTGGCGTTGGCTCTGCAGAGAATTTCCAGATGTTAAAGGATCTGGCAGAAGTTTTAGGCGGAACCGTAAGCTGCTCTCGTGCCGTAGTAGAGAATGGCTGGCTGCCGGTAGATTTACAGGTAGGACAGACCGGTAAAACCGTTCGCCCCTCTCTGTATTTTGCAATCGGTATCTCCGGAGCAATCCAGCACGTAGCAGGTATGGAAGAATCCGATATCGTAATTGCCATTAACAAAGACGAGGATGCACCGATTTTCGATGTTGCAGACTACGGAATCGTTGGCGATTTGAATAAGATTATTCCGGCTTTGACCGCACAGCTGAAGACTGAATTAGGAAAATAAAAGAAACGAAAAAACCGCCTGGTGCATCATTTGCACCAGGCGGTTTTCAGTTTGTCCGACCTTTTAATCAGAAAGGTTATTTTTTCTTCGATGCGGCTTTCTCTGTTTTACCCTTTGAGAGTTCCGCTTTGGCAGATTCTGCTTTCTCTGCCTTGGCCTTTAACTTTGCCAGGAATCCTTTTTTCTTAGGAGCGGCGGCAACCGTTCCCCGAAGCCCCCGGACTCCCGTGATGTAAAGTCCGCTGACAACGGCCTTCACTTCCTTCTTCACCGGAATGGATTCAAAGACCTCGGCGTCACAGAGCAGCGTCATAATTTTCGGCCCCACCTTTGCTTTTACAACCGGAACCTTGGAGCGGCGCAGCAGCTTTGGAGTCTGTTCTACGACTGCGGCCGGAAGTCCCGCATCTCTTAGGCGCATACGCTTCTTGTCGATAATCAGCATTGACATCGTCTGTGCGGCGGCGGCAATCTGCGCATCCTGTTCCGCTTTTTTCTTCTGTGATTTTTTCCCGAGTATATATAGGACAATAATCCCGATTATTAAAATCACGCAAATCACAAGCATTACAATTAACCATGGACTCATTGTATACAACCTCCCTCTTTCATCCGATACGATAAATATTGTATCATTGATTCCGGGAAAAATCAATAGCGGTTGTGTACGACTTCAACGGCACAGAAGAAATCCCTGACGTTCAGGGAGGTCCCGTCATCCAAAACGGCGGTTCCGTTAAAATGCCCGAAAATCTGATTCTGTATCGTGGCGATTATTAGGGCGTTGGTATGGGCCTGCCGATTCAAAATGGGAGTGAATACACCGGACAGCCGGTTGTCGTCAGAAGTAATTTTCCAGGTTTTTAGAAAATCGTAGCTGCCGTTTGCCGTTTTCGGAATGACAAATTCTACCTGGTTCAATTTATGGATTTTGTTATCGTAAAAAATTACGTTCTCGGTAGCCGAGCTTCGGTCGCTGAAGCCATAGCCCAGATTCAAGCCGAAGGGAATGCCGTTCACCAGGCCGCTTCCGGTTCCCCAGTACCAGGTATTATTGTAGGTCCAGACTCCGCGGCCCCAGTCCAGCACGCCAAAATCCCGGTCTTCTTTAAAATAATAGGTGTCCCTGCCCAGAACTGCTTTTCCGTTTGCGGGAAGGCAATTGATTTTCTGGTTATAATAAAAACAGGCGGGCCTTTTCTTCCAGGGAGTGGCGATGCACATGGTGTCCATCGGAGGCTGTGTCAGGGATAGTTCCACGTCCAGATCCTGGTTTTTATAAAAATCTGAAAAATGGCAGTAAATACGGCGCCGGCCCGGGGACACACTGTATTTTAACTGAAGCTTTTTATTCTGAAATTTGGCATTTCCATTGTCGGAATGGGAAGACAGCCCGTATTTTCCCATAGGAAAGGGCGTTAAAAAGGTTTCCGTATGTTCCCATCCTTCGGAAAAATTCAGGAAAGAAACACTGGCCATGCCCAGATAGCCCAAATCTGAAATAGTGAAGGCAACTCCGAAGGAAGAATTAGCCACCAGGTAGTAATCCCATTCTTTGATGCGCCATTTCGGCCCACGAATTGCGGCCCGCTCGTAGTCCCAGTACAACTGTCTGGCCCATCCCGGTTCGGTAATATGCCCTTTTTCATCTAAAAGAGGTATCGGTTTTGTAATTTCGTTCTGCATATGATCTCTCCCTTCAATACAAATATAGCTTCGATACCGAATTGGCCCCATATCCTCCGGTATCGGTGATTGAACCTTCCGCATCCGGTTTGGATTCGGAACTGTTACATAGTTTCCCCGTTTCTTGCAAATACCTTTCACATTGTTCCCTCTTTTTTCATTATAATATAAAAAGGATTAAATTACCATAAAAATAAGGGGGAAGAGGATGGACAATCCAAAGTTTGAAAACCTTTTGAACCTGGCTTTGGACGCTACGGTTTCGGAACGGGAAAAATCCATTCAGCTGGGCGTGGGCTATGAGCCGGAGGAGAACAGTTGGGAGCTGATTGTAAAATATTCCGGAAGCCTGGAAGGGCTGATGGAAGACTTTCCGTCCATCCAGGTGCGGGAGCTGCTGAACGAATATGCCATTTTAAAGGTACCGGAACGCCTGGTGGACGCAGTGGGGCGCCGGGAGGAAATAGAGTATGTGGAAAAACCAAAACGCTTGTTTTTTGCGGTAGATCAGGGAAAACGGGCATCCTGTATCCTGCCGCTGCAAAGCGCAGAATTCCATCTGACCGGAAAAGGCGTTTTGACCGCGTTTCTGGATTCCGGAATTGATTATGCTCATCCGGATTTCCGAAAGGAGGACGGGAGCACCCGGATTCTTGCGTTGTGGGACCAGACGCTGGGACGGGTATTTTCCCAGGAAGAAATCAACCAGGCTCTGGCAGCGCCTACGGAGGCGGAGCGGTACCGTCTGGTGCCGTCCCGGGACATTTCCGGGCATGGGACGCATGTGGCAGGCATTGCTGCCGGAAATGGCCGGGCTTCCGGAGGCGTGTACCGGGGTGTGGCATATGAGAGCCTCCTTTTAGTCGTGAAGCTTGGCACGCCCAGGGAACAGTCCTTTCCCAGAACTACGGAGCTAATGGAAGGGCTGGATTTTGTAATAAAAAAAGCGTTGGAATACAGAATGCCGGTGGCCGTCAATATCAGCTTTGGGAATACCTATGGCTCCCACAGCGGCACTTCCCTGCTGGAAACCTACATCGACGATATGGCAAATTACTGGAAAAGCGTGATTGCCATCGGAACCGGGAATGAGGGCAGCGGGCGCGGGCATACCGCCGGTATTCTGCAGGAGGATCAGGAGGAAATCATAGAGCTTGCGGTGGGCGATTTTGAAAGTACGATGAATGTCCAGCTTTGGAAATCCTATGCCGATGATTTTGAGATTGTACTTGTTTCCCCGGGAGGACGGCGTGCCGGCCCTCTGGACCAAAATCCGGGACCGCAGCGTTTCCGATTGGGCAATACGGAGCTTTTGGTGTATTATGGGGAACCAAGCCCTTACAGCATATACCAGGAAATTTATATTGATTTCCTTCCGGCAGCAGACTATTTAGACAGCGGGATTTGGGAAATCCGCCTGATTCCCCGAAAAATCATTCAGGGTGATTATGACTTATGGCTGCCCTCCCAGGCGGCGCTGAATGCTTCTACAGGGTTTTTATATCCTACCGAGGCCATAACCCTTACCATCCCTTCTACCGCAGAAAAGGTGATCTCCGTCGGCGCCTATGATGCCCGTTACCGGCAGCTGGCTGAGTTTTCCGGGCGGGGCTACACCTGGCAGACAAAACAGATAAAACCGGATCTTGCGGCTCCGGGTGTGGAAATCACTTCCGCAGCTCCGGGCGGCGGCTACATGTCCCGCAGCGGAACTTCTATGGCCACTCCCTTTGTGACAGGGAGCGCGGCGCTTTTGATGCAGTGGGGGATTGTGGAAGGAAATGACGCTTTTTTGTATGGGGAGAAGGTGAAAGCGTATTTGATTCACGGGGCGAAGCAGATTGAGGCAGTAAAGGAGTATCCGAATCCGATGCTGGGCTGGGGTGTGCTTTGCTTGCGGGATAGTTTGCCGGGGTGAGTAATAGAATTTTTGAAAATATGGAAGCTGTCTATTGAATGACTGTATGTAATTATGATATAATAATGTACAAAATAGTAAAGGAGGCGGCAGGATGCCACAGATTAGACCAATTACAGACCTAAGAAATACCAACGAAATTTCTGAAATCTGTCATGCCAGGAAAGAGCCAATATTTATTACGAAAAATGGTTATGGTGACCTCGTTGTTATGAGTATTGAAACCTATGAATCAATGGTTGAAATTGCGGAAACAGATGCGGCAATTACGGAAGCGGAAGCAGAATATGGACAGGACAGTCAGCTTTTTGATGCGCGAGAGACGCTGGGAGCATTGAGGAGAAAACATTTTGAATAAATATAGCGTCAAATTAATGAGCCGTGCAGTGCGTGATTTAGATGATATTTATGACTATATTGCTGGAAACTTGATATTGCAGAAGCAAGGTTGAGTGCAGGGCTTCCGCCGGTATAAATAGGAGGAAACGATGGAATTTACACATATCAATGAGCAGGGAAGGGCAAAAATGGTAGATGTATCGGAAAAGGCGGATACCTGCCGGATTGGAGTAGCTTCCGGCCGGATTGCCATGAAGCCGGAAACCTTTGAAATGGTTACGCAGCAGAAGATGAAAAAGGGGGATGTACTTGCAGTAGCCCAGGTAGCGGGGGTTATGGCTGCAAAAAAAACCTGGGATCTGATTCCCATGTGCCACCCGCTGCTGCTGACAGGAGTAGACCTTCACTTTACCCTTTATCCGGAAGTGTCGGAGATAGAAGCGGTGGCATCTGTGAAAACCACCGGAAAGACCGGAATTGAGATGGAAGCATTGCATGCGGTATCGGTGGCTCTGCTTACGATTTACGATATGTGCAAAGCCGTAGACCGGGGCATGGTAATTCGGGATATCCTGCTTTTGGAAAAGGACGGGGGAAAGTCCGGACATTATGTCCGATAAGTTCCGTCCCAACGGAAAAACAGCCGGGGAGGCAGGAAGGTATTACTGCGGGATTTCATTGAAAAGCTGATTGTGCCGGATACAGATTGCCTGTATGACCAGACGCTGGTTACGTTTTTCGGTACAGGTGGATAAGGTCAATATTTTTTCGGCATTGCAGAAATCCACGTCAATGGGATAGAGGGATTCTGCCGCTGCTTGTCTAAGATAGTTCGGAAAAGCATCGGAATCCTCAAAAACCACGGTATAGGCATCACTGTCTGCTTCCACCCGGCGCACCGAAAAAATCGGACAGATGTAGAAAGCATCCGGTGTAGTGAAGATAAGGCTTGGATGCGCTGCATAGTAATCCGGGGATTCGTATTCCTCTAGCAGACCGAACATGGCCCCGCCGGCTCCGTTGTGTCCATAGATAATGGAATGGGGGCTGTCCGGACTCCAGCAGAAGTCCAGAAATAAGCTGCCGAGGGGGTTGAAGCTTTTGTCCGGCAGATGATTCAGATAAAATTGATTGTCTAAACCAAGCATAACGGGATAGTCCACAGAAGTGCCTGGAATTTGAAGCCAGGCGGCAAGGTCAGGATATATTTCCGTCAGCTGCGTAAGATCCGGGAAAAATGGGGCCGGTTCGATTTGGTACGGAAATCGGGCTGTTTTTCGGGAGGAAGTCCCTTGGCGGGGATATCCGGAAAGGAAAAACCGGGCTGCAGTTGGCTTTGGCGAAAGAGTACCGGGAGAAACGGCAGGGGAAGGCCACCCTGCCGTTCGGAGCTTTTGATAGAATTCCTTCCCCTGATGCATCTGCAGGAGCCGAACCGTCAATATTCCGCCGGAAAGGATAAAAACGGTTAAGAACAGGAAATAAATAAATCGAAATACATTAGTTTGTTTTCTTTTCGCTTTCATTTCTGATTTCGTTTTCATTTCTGATTTTCTTTTTAATTTTCTTTTCTTCCTTGATTTCACTTTTACTTTCATCCTGCCATTCACTTTTTATATTAAAGAGATGATACAGTGTCAGAATTCCCAGACAGATTCCGGTAAACGATACGAAGACAATGAGCCATATGGTACGATCCCCTGTCTGTGGAATGTCCCGGGGATGGTTTTTCGCGGAATAATCCGGTTCCGTTTTGTTGGAAACCGGAATCCAAGACGGAATTACGGAGGCGGGGAGCCCGGAGGGTTTGCCGGAAGATCCAAAATTGCCGGAAGGGTCAAAGCCGCCGGGCCAATTAGGAAGTATCGGATTACCGGAACTCCCGGGCCAATCGGGGAATATCGGATTGTCAGAATCCCCAGACCCGCCAGACCCTCCGGAGCTGCCAGATCCGTCAGAGTTGCCGGAGCCACCAGAATCCCCAGAACCTCCAGATCCGCCAGAATCTCCAGACCCGCCAGACCCTCCGGAGCCGCCGGAACTGCCAGAATCGCCGGAATCTCCGGGCGGATCGGGATTGTCGGGCGAGTCCGGGCCGCCCGGCCGATTCGGGTCATCCGGGTCCGGGGGAAGGTCTTTGGGAGTATTGGAGACGGTTATGGCCGGGTTCTGTTCCTCTGCTTTGTACACGGTGGAATCCGGATGATACCCCGAAGGGGCTTCTGTTTCTTTCAGCCAGTAGGTTTGGCCCCCGGAAAGCCCGGAGAAGGAAAGGGTGCCGTCCGGGCCGCTGGTTTCGGTCTGCAGTAAAGTATGGCAGGATTCCTCTTCGTAGAGCCCGAAGGTGGCGCCGGGGAGGGGCGTGGCTTCGTTGCTGCTGATTTTCGTGACAATCAGTTCCCATTGATCCGGTATAAGGGAGTTAGTTAAATCTAAATTTAATTCTGATTTTGCTTCTCCGGCCTGAATGATCAGGCTTTGGCTGCCTTCGGTTACATGTTCGGGAAGCTGCGTCCATCCGAAGGCGCTCTCATAGCCGGGCAGGCTTTCGGATTCTACCAGCTCGTAACTGGCGCCGGGTTTTACCTTGAAGGACAGCCGGCCCTGGGAATCGGTGGTTCCCCGGGCGAAGGGAAGGCCCCGTGTAAGGCTTTGCGTATCCCAGTGATAAAGGGTAAAAGTTACGCCTTCCAGGGGTTTTTGGGTGGAAACGTCGGTCTTGGTAATCGTAATTCCGGCTTTTCGGGCTGCAACGCCGCCGCCGCCCCCGCCGCCTCCGCCGACCGAGGCGCTGTTGTTTTTGCTGCCGCCCAGGAGGACGGAACCGCCTTCAAAGCGGACGCTGTTGCCGTATCCTCCGGCTTGGCGGTCCAGGATATCCGTCCGGTAGGAGAGGACATAGGCATCCCGGCTGTTGGCTTCAATGGGAAGCCGTACCGTGAAGCAGTTAGCGGACGGGTCATAATCGGTAACCGAAAGAGGCTGCCCCGCCCCGATTTTCGTATAGCCGGGCTTCTGACCGGAATTTTCGGTGGTTCCGGACAAAGCTGCTTTGTAGAACAGCAGGGTATCCGAATCCAACTGGAGACGGGGGTCCAGGGTATCCACAAGGGCAGGCTGTTCCGGAAGGGCCAGGCCAAAGGGATTGATTAATACTTCATACTGGATCCATTCCTGCTGGTTGTTTACGTTGCTGCTTTTTACCAATCCATGATTGGAAAAGCGCCGGGCGACCTGATGGGAAACCTCGGCGAAGGGAACGTTGTCGGCGCTCCCGGTTAAAATGGCGGTGTTGGTAACGGTGACGGCTTCAGCGTTTTGAAAACCCAATATTTCCGGAGCAACCTGGGTATCAAAGGTGACGGTAGTTTTTTCCGCGACACCGTCCAAACGGATGGTCAGCTCCCGGCCCGATGCCTGGGCAGCAGCCCCCGGGATTTCCGGTGCTGTACGAAGGGAATCCGTCACATAGGACAAACCTTCCGGCAAAGTATCTTTTAAGGTCACATCTGCCATGGACAGCCCGGCATTGTTTACTTCAATGGCCCATTTCATGGTTCCGGCCGCGTAATCGTAGACCGGAGCTTTTTTGGTCAGGACCGAGGCGCTGACAGTGGCCGTACTGTCGGCGCTTGCGCTGCGTTCCTGACCGGAAGCCCCGATGCGCATGTCGGTGGTTGAAACGGTATTTTTCAGCTGCACTTTGGAGGTATTGTTGGCGAAAATGCAGGGATCGCATACCTTTGTGGTGTATTGGAGGGTAAGTGTCCTTGGGCCGATGTTTCCGACTTTTACCGTAAGGACTTGATCCTGATAAGTTAGTTGTATCAAACTTGTATCTGCGGGCGCGCTGCCGTCCAGCAGAACAGTGACGCCGTCCTTTCCGCCGCAAAGCTCCAGACCTCTTGGATGGCCGTCTCTTCCGCAGGCAGGGCCGATGCTGCTGAAATCGTCGGTGAAGGTGCCGCTTTTAAAGTTGGCTTTATGAGGATTAATGGTTACGGTCCATGGGATCGCACGGTCCGGGGACTGGTAGCCGCCGTTGGTTTTGAGGATGGTTGCGGTGTTGTTTCCGCTGCCGTTTCCGCTGTCAATGGGGGTTGTGACCCTGGGGGTTTCATACTCCTCCTGCCCATATTGAAAGGTGAACCAGGCGGTATTTGCACCAAGGCTTGTGCCGTTGTCATAGAGTTCTTCCGGAACCTGAGTTTGATACGTAATGGTTACGGGCTGATTGTCGGTTTGGATGGGAGAAACGGTAAAACCATTGGCTCCGGTGCCGGCCGCTGCCGTTTTGCTCCCGTTTACCTTTACCGAATCCGGTACCAGGGTACTGCCGGTTGGAAGCTGGTCGTGAAGGGTGAGCAGATTGGTGTCGGTAAAAGAAAACCCGTTGGGGGAAAAAGTAATCGTCCAGTCAGTGGTGGAGCCGCTTCCGTCGGTATGGCGCGTTGTTTTTCCGGTTTTGGAAAGCCAGGATGGCCGGGGGATGGGGACCGTATGGGTTCCATTGATTTCCAGCGGGTGAAACATGCCGTCCGTGTTGGCAAACAATTCGGCGGCGTTGGTGACCTTCTGATTTTCCCTTCCGCCCGGAAGAAGGAGCTCTTCCCGGATTGCAGTATCGTAGGTGATCTTCAGGGGCTGTGCAGGGTTTCCCTGGGTTGCGGCTCCCGGGCGGAGCTTTGTGCCGCCGAAGGAGAGAAGGGTGCTTCCGTCGGCCGAGTGTTCCACAACCACATAAAATTCGGCCGTGTCGTCAATGAAATCCCGGGAAGAATAGGACGGAATGGGAACGCCGTCGATTTTGGCACTGTCTGCCGCATAACTGTGCAGGGCGCCGTCAATCCGGTCCTGGATTTCAAAAGGAGTGTCCATTGTCAATCCCTCCTCCTTTGTGGGATTCTGCCAGGGGGTGTAGTCGATGGCCCAGGTAATGGTCTTGTCTGTCAAACTGCCGGATTTCCTGATTTGGGCCTTGGCCGTGACCGGTTCCCGTTCCGCATAGCCGAAATGCAGCTGTTCCCCGTTTTCATATTTAACGGCGTAGAGATTGGATTCTCCCGGCAGCGTATCTTCCGGCGGAACGTCCGCCCGCCTGCAGTTTAAATAGAAGTAAGCATTGTGCAGTTCCCCGTATTCCGATAAAAGCGTGCCGGAACCGTTGGCATTGGGAGAAAAGGTAACCCAGGCCCTGCTTCCGTCGGAATAAATGGTTCCGAATTGCTCCGGGCCGTCCTCCGTCTCCAGCGTCAGGGGCGAGCCGCTGAGGAGAGGGGATAAAAGCAAATGGGAGGACACTTCCAGATAGTAGTTGGTATTTGCCCGGATTGCCGGGACTTTTGTTTCCGGAATTTCATAGGTGTAGTACAGCACCAGGGGCGTATCCCGTTCCAGCAGGGCATGTTCCGGAACGGCTGTCCCCATGGGCAGTCCGTCGCTGCCTGCATAATGAAGCGCAATGCTTTGAAAGGCCGCAATATCGGAAAGCTTTTCCGTTGTTTCCGCCGATGCCGGCGGCGCAGGAAAGAATCCGGGGAACAGAAGCAGGCTTAGGAAAAATATCCAAAGCCTTGTCTTTTTTGTGCGCCGGAAATTCGGCTGTGCCAAAAAAGATGTGCTCCTTTGAAAGGGGCTCTTAATAGTTCGCATTTTTATTTCCTCCTCCTGATAATAAAAGATCTCCGGTCTATGAAAACAAGCGTATGGGTCACTTGGAATCTTCTTTGGAATATAAATAAATGTTTATTTACTATATGTGAAAAAAATATTCCCGCCAAGGGGATGATCAAAAAAGAGTGTGTAGTAGATTCAAAACAAATTAAATAAATGTTTATTTAATTATATGGAAAAACAAACCGCTCTTTGGCGGTAGGTTTTTACCCTCTGCCCAATGTAGAGTTCGGCATCGGTTTCTCCTGGAAGCTAATTTCTGCCCTTCTTCTGTTTCTCCGGCTTCAGATAGCCGCTTAGGCCGGTAGTCAGCAGTTGGAAAATAGTTTCTTCCGTCTCCGGTGTATTGGGAAGTACGCCCTCCACAACGTATTTTGCATACATGACAGTGGAAGTGAGGACATGGAGCCAAAGCAGGTCCTGGTTGATGAGCTTCAGGCTCGGGAATACATTCCGGAACGTACGGACCATTCCGGCGAAGGTTTCGAAATAAGAGGCATCCCGGGTCTTATCATACTCCGGAAAAATCGCGCTGTCCCGAAAACGGTGATAGAAGACGGTCTCGTCCGGATGGGCGACCCAGAATCGGAAGTAGGGCAGCCACAGGCTTTTTACCGCTCCCATGGGATCAACAAGCATTTTGATAGGATTGAACTTCAGATGTTCGAAAATCTCTGCGGCCTGTTTGTCCACATAGATGAAACATTCCACAATCAGCTGGTCCTTGCTGTCGAAATAGCGGTACAGCGCTCCGGGGGAAATCCCTGCCAGGCGGCTGACATTCTGGATACGTACACCCTCTAAACCATACTGCCGCACGGCTTTCATCGTGGCGGAAATAATTCTCGTTTTGGTGTCATCCAACCGTGATCACCCCTTTCAAAAATAAATATCCATTATAGAATTATACATGGTATGCGCCTGATTGACAACACTTTTTTGCAAAAGATTCGGATTTCGCATGACAGCCAGCCGGATCCGGATAATAGGAGGAGAAAACCTTGTTATGATAAAAGCAGTAGAAAAGGGACAAGGAGGAAACCAGAATGGAAACTCGAAAACCGGTCAGGATACATTGGGAGATCATCGAAAAATATGTGGTATTTCAGGTCATGCATCTGGAAATCAAATGTGAGGATCAGGTGATCGGCTATTACCGGATCTGGCATGACCCGGAAACGGAAAGTATCGCTTTTTACAGCGGAAAAGAGGAACACGGGGTGCTGCCGCCGAAGGAATACCGGGCCGTTCCCTCGAACCATAAAATGATTCGTTGTATCGAGGAGGATTTAAACAGGATGGGCTATACGATTCCGGAAGGCCATCGGCGTATTTCCGACGGAATGCTTTTGGGGTTGGAAAAATTCCCCCAAGATTGGGATGTGCTGTATCAAAGAAGTTAGGAGGCGGGTATGGAACTGACACATATAAATGAACAGGGAAGGGCGCGGATGGTTGACGTTTCGGAAAAGGCGGATACCTGCCGGATCGGGGTAGCTTCCGGCAGGATAGCCATGAAGCCGGAGACATTCGCTCTGGTGACGCAGCGGAAAATGAAAAAAGGGGATGTGCTTGCGGTAGCCCAGGCGGCGGGGATTATGGCCGCAAAAAAGACCTGGGATATCATTCCCATGTGCCATCCGCTGCTGCTGACGGGAGTGGATCTTCACTTTACCCTATATCCGGAGAAAGCGGAGATTGAAGCCGTGGCATCCGTAAAGACTACCGGGAAGACCGGGATTGAGATGGAAGCGCTGCATGCGGTTTCTGCGGCGCTCCTTACGATTTACGATATGTGCAAGGCCGTGGATCGCGGAATGGTGATACGGGAGATTCTGCTTCTGGAAAAAGACGGCGGGAAGTCCGGCCATTATGTGCGCCAATAGAATGTGTGGAAAGCCGGATACTATGCGTCAAGGGCATCCTCTGATCGGAGGATGCCCTTGACGCAGTGCTTTTTGCGATTCGGAAGGTTTTGGAATGCCTCCCTTGGTATTAGGTATAACAAAAAATAGAATTAAGCGTTAATTATTCATAATCTTCCTTGATACCGTTGGCCTTTGCTCCAAAAAAGCAGATGGCAATCAGAATAGCGGCAACACAGAGAAGATATATGGAAACAATAGTTATTGCCATAAATTAAATCCTCCTATAATTTTTCTCCCTTATGGGTGGCTTTCCAGATTCCAAAAATAATGGCGCATAGGACAATGCCTATCACGTATTGGCTGATAATATCCTGTATGATCCACATGATGCATTCCTCCTTCTGAATAATATGGGTGACCTATTTGGCAATATTGGCCCGGATTTCACTGCAGTGGCTTTTTTTCCAGGCATCTTCCCCGGGAAATATGAGATGAAAGAGGATGCCAAGTACCACCGAAGAAACCATTACGGCATAGAGGTTCATGCCCCAGATACTGCCGGGAGCCAGGTGAAGGATACGCTCCATGGGTAAAAAAGTCCAGATGCAGTTGATGATATAGCACAGGATAATGGTTGCCCAGGCAGCGGTTTTGCTGACTTTATAATTGTAGCCTAAAATAAATACCACAAATACCGGCATACCAAAGGAAAATACCCACAGGAACAGGTTAAATACAAATTCATGGGCCATGATCAGAGCGCCCGGAAGCAGCAGAAGGGCGGCAATAATGATGCAGACGCGGTTGGTGCGCATCCTGGTTTTAGGGTCTGCCTTAGGCATACAGCATTCGATCAGGATGTCGTTGGCAATGACATTGGAATTAGCCAGGACAACGCCGCCTCCGGTGGAAAGGGTGGCGGACAGCAGGGCCACCATCAAAAGGCCGATGGCAGGAACCGGCAGCCCCCGCTGGGCAATGGTGGGAACGGCCTCTAAGCCGTTGGCGCCTACCACGGAGGAAATGGCCGGGATTGCCATTGCGGCAATTCCCAAAAAGATCCAGGGCAGGCTGGACATAATATTGAAGGAACACCCAAGGAAAACACCTTTCCGGCAGGCACTTTCATCCTTTGCGGCAAAGAAAGGCTGCATCATGGTCTGGGATACCGCCCCCGCCGTTGTATGTAATACGATTACCGGGATAATTACGCCAAGCCAAACCGGAGGAAGACCCAGCGTCCCGGTCTGGGTCAGGAGGCTGCTGTAGCCTGCTGCTTCATAAAGCTTCATAACTCCCGACCAGCCGCCGATGTCTGCCAGATAGTTGACCGCGATGATTGCAACGGCCGCATAGGATGCCACAATCATGACCACGGCATTGATACAGTTCAGCCAGGCCATCTGCAGCATGCCGCCGAAGAATACATAGCAGACAATCAAAAGAAAGCCCAGAATAATAGACTGATAAATATTTAACGATATTCCGCTGGCATTGCATAACGTGTAAATCGCAGTTCCGGTGGCCACCAGCTCGGAGCAGCCGATTCCGGTCCAGGTCATTGTCTGGAATCCGGCATGGAACCAGCCCATTTCTTTCCCGAAGATTTTTGTCAAAGCCCCGGGAGCCGTGGGAGCGCCGATTCGTTTGTACATCGGCCCCATCCAGAGCATGGCGATGGGAAGGAAAATAGCTCCGGCCCCGATGGCCCACCACATGGCCCCGGCCCCGATTCCGGTAAAGTTTCCGGCCAGTTCCGTGTAGCCTCCTCCTCCGGCTGCTTTTTGCCATAAGGACATGGTGTGACCGGAGCCCAAGGGCGCCAGAACGAAAGAAAACGTAACCATAACCCAGCCGAGTCCCCCGCCTGCATTGGAGAAATCCTCGGCGGATTTGATTTTTTTCTTAGAATAAATACTTGCCACAATGATTAATACGGCAAAGTACAGAATTGCGATAATCAGAGCCATATCATACCCCTCTTTCTTAAAAATACTCCTCTACTCTTTTTCCAGTGTAGTGTATATTCCCGGTATACAGTCAAGGAAAAAATTCCCGGTTCCAAAGATCGGACTGCCCGTTTGGGTAGAAGAAGGGGTCTTTTTCCTTTGGGACAGACACAAGAAAAGTTTTGACTGTATAGCAGGTATACAGGTTAAAATGGAGAAATGGGGGGAAACTAAGAAAACAAGGAAGGGAGAGGGAATGTATTATGACGGATTTGCAGGTAAAATGCTTTTTACAAGTGGCCCGCTGCTTAAGCTTTACAAGGGCGGCAAAGGAATTGTTCATTTCCCAGTCCAATATCAGCAGGCAGATTGCGACTCTGGAAGAGGAGCTGGGGCTTGCCTTGTTTGACCGGAATACCAAAGGTGTAAAGCTGACCAGGCAGGGGCAGATGCTGAATGAATCGTTGTCCGAGATGGTTGCGGAATGGAACCGGGTTTTGGCCAGGGCCAAGAATTCCATACGGAAATACAACGGTTCCATTACCGTGGGATGCCAGGAGCATATTAAGGCCAACAGCTATATTTCACAGGTGCTGTCGGGCTTTCGGGAATGCAGGCCGGAGATACAGATTACAAAGGAACGTTGTACCCAGAAGAAGCTGGTAGACGGTTTGCTGAATGACTACTATGACGCGATTTTAATTGCGGATCATGATGTGAAACTGGTCCAGGGCGTGGAAAAGCTTACCTTGTATGATTCCCAGGTGGGGATCGTAGTCCATAAGAAGCATCGGCTTTTTTATAAAAAAGATGTAAAACTGTCAGATTTTAAAGATAGTGTATTTTTAAGATATCTTCCGATGAAATTGAAGCCGGAGGATGATTATCTGCATAAAATATGCGGGGCTTTCGGGTTTGAGCCAAGGATTGCGGCGGAATTTGAAGATTTCGAAGAGATTTTATTTGCCATTGAAATGGGGGACGGGGTTTCCCTGGTCTTTGAAGAAGATGAGGTTACGTCCAACCGGAATTTGCGGTTTATCCCCATTGAGGAGGATGTGCCCCAGAAATTCCTGCCCATGCAGCTGACCAGGAGGACGAAAAATAAAAATCCGGCGCTGAACGATTTTTTCCTCTTTGCCAAACAGTATTCCAACCTCCACCGGAAACAGCATGTCTGAACTTTTAATTTATAAACAGGCCAATACAGCATTGCACGGACAGCGGATCAGGATCTGCTGCACGTTTGCAATGCCGTATATTGTGATAGTTCTTTATAAAATGCGGCCTTCTCCTGCGGTTTGCTTTGCAGGATGCCGGATCCGTTTCACCGTGGGTTTCCGGGTTAGTGAATCACTGCCGAAGCAAAGGGGATACAGAACAGGGTTAAGGCCAGGAAGGACAGTACAACAAAGACCAGGTTGCAAACCAGAGTATCCTTCATATTTAAATGCCCGTCTCCGAAAAACAGCGGGGAAGGCACCGAAGCGGAAGGCGTTACGGTCGCCATGGAAGCCGCCAGGGAAATGACGATCGTGAACATGGCCATATTCGTGCTTCCGTTTGCCAAAAGGACGGCACCGATATTAAAGAACAATACCATGGTAACCGTGTTGGAAAGGAAGTTCGTCATTAATATGGCAACGATAATCAGCACCACGATAATCGCCATGGGCGACAGATTTTCCACCAGGGGACGGAAGATATTTCCCAGCCACAGGGAGATTCCGGTCGCTTCGGAGGAAAGGGGTGATGCAAATACCGATACGGTTCCGGCGAAAATAATGGCCGGCATGGGCAGCTGTTTCAAACCGCCGGGTACATCCAGGACGGGCCTTCCGCCGATTTGGACGATGGACAGGCAGGCAACCGCCAGCAAAGCGGGAACCACAACCCCTACGCTGTTCCAGTAGCCCCACATGGGGAAGGCGCCTTTCAGCAGGGAGGGCAGGATGACCATTGCCACAACGCAGATAAAAACAATGGAGGCAAATTTTCCTCTGGCATCCAGGGGCGGATATTTTTTCTTCAGCGCTTCCACGTCAAAGTTTCGGAAAGCCGCGGTATCGGGGTTGAAAATCCGTACACAGATCATCAGCGCCACATACATAATTGCCGCAAAGGGTACGCCTACGGCCAGCCATTGGGGATAGGTAATCGTGATGCCCAGCTGGCTTTCCGCACTGCCCATGATAATGTTGGGAAGGGCATGGGCGATCGGGGAGGCAATGGAGTAGATGACATTCGTCCACAGAACGCCCAAAAAGATACAGATATAGAAGCGTTCGCCTTTCTTTACCCCAATTTCTTCGCAGAGGGATCCGGCAATGCCGATGTAGATGATGGCCAGGGACATGTTGTCCATTACCATGCCGATGATCAGGCTGGATGCGAAGAACATGGCCATAAAAGCATAGGGCCTGCCCTGGACAAATTTCCGTGTGACAAAGAAAATGGCGATCTTGTTAATGACTCCGGTTTCCTTTAACGCGATATTTAATAAAAAGTAGGTGATGATCGTGATGACCACGAAATGGCCCATGGAGCCTGCCCATACCTCGTTGGGAGTCATGGCCTGGGTCATAATCAGAAGAGCCAGGGCCAGCAGGCTGGTCCAATGGGTATTGGTGGTCAGCCAGAGATAGAGGATGGGGATTAAAATTGCGATGACGCGTACGCCGATTTCGGTAAGCCCATTGGTCGGCTGGAGTGCAAAAGCAAGCACCAGGCCGATGATGAGGGCGATCAGGTAATGGATATATTCTTTTTTGGAACTCATCAGGTTTCCTCCTAGCAGATATTTTTCTTATCGGTATAAATCCGGCAGCCAGTGGGCCGGGTCAACATCCAAAAACCGGGAACGTTCGAAATAGTTCTTGGAAGCAAAGGGCATGGTGCAGTCAAAAATGGTTTTACAGGAAATACCGGTATCCCTTATCATGGGATTATAGGAGGTTTCCTGAGTGTGGTCTAAGGGATGGCACCGTACGCCCGGGATGCACACCGTATCAATATCCCCCTGATAGCGGGTATTTAAGGCCCACAGCACGTCGTTGCTGTCGAAGGGATCCACATCCTCATCCACCAGGATTACATGCTTCAGCTCCGGAAAGGCGGAGAAAGCAAGCAGCGCAGCCTGACGCTGGCGTCCCTCGTCGCTGGGAACGGTTTTTTTGAACTGCAGGACGGCCATGTATTTTCCGCCGCCGGAAGAGTGGGCGTATACGTTTAACAGCCGGCCCGGCATAGCCCGCTCCACCATGGAAATAATGCTGGCCTCCGTGGGCAGCCCGGCCATATGTACATGCTCTTCGGAGGGGCCGATGGTGGTCTGCATAATGGGACGGATCCGGTGGGTCACGGCTTTTACCTTAATAATCGGGACCATGGGAGCAGGCCCGGTCTGTCCCGGAAATTCCGGCATGGCCTTTCCGGTTCCGGTGGAACGGTCCTCCGGTACCCGTTCGTGAGGGATCAGCTCCCCTTCAATGACATACTCGGCATTGGCAATGGCTTTTTCCGGGATCGTAAGGCAGTTACAAAGCTCCACCGGTTTCTGGCGGATGGCTCCGGCACAGGCCAGCTCATTGTAGCCGATGGGAGTGGTGGGCGGTTCAAATCCGCTGGCCAGATAGATGGCCGGGTCTAAGCCGATACTGATGGAAATTGGTAAAGGCTGATTTAATTTTTCGGCTTTTTCGTAGAAAGCCCCGATGTGGCGGGCGCCGGGCGTAATCCACATGGAAAGTTCATCGTTGCTTTGAAGGCAGAGACGATGAATCGTCACGTCGGAAATCCCAAGCTCCGGGTCGGAGGCATAGCAGAGTCCCATAGTAATGTAAGGGCCGGCATCCTCCGGGGTGTTAGTGGGCGCCGGAAGCAGCTTGCGCAGGTCAAAGCCTTCGTCGGTGGAATAATGTACGATTTCCTGACATGGAACCTTTGTTCCCGTAAAATCCACCGGATCAATGGGATTTAAAACCGCATCCTTTAAGAAAAAGCCCAGCTTTTCCGGTGTGGTGCCAAGCAGCGCCGCTACCCGTTTCCGGCTGGCCAGCATACCGATGATGACCCGGGAATCCGGATGTCCCATGATGTTTTGAAACATCATGGCCGGGCCGATTTTCGTCGGGCGCATAACGGTTCCGGCAGCTCCCACGTGGCGGTAGACGCCGGAAAGTTCGGCGTTCGGGTCCACTTCCACATCGGTTTCCACATATTCTCCGGGAATGGATTGGATGAGTTTCAGTGCGGAGCGTAAATCAGTTACTTCTACGTTTTTCAATAGTAGTTCCCCCTTCTTTTTTGGTGTTCGTGTACTACTATAAGCTGTATAGTAAATATAAGGTCAATAGGGAGATTACAGTTTTTGGGAAAAAAGGACCGCTTTTTGCCGTTTTGGGCCCGCAATGGAAAAAAGTAAAAAAGCCCCTTGACTGTATAATTGCAATACACATTATAATTACGACTTAAGAAGGGCAGGAAAAGCTGCGGCAGTCCGAAAGAGACGGGATTGCCGCGGGCTTTGGGCTGTGCTTCGGATGACAGACGTATCTGATCCGGCCAGAGGAATGCCGCGGAACTGCTGCATGTTTTGGCAGTACAAAACCCTCTACTCAGGCAGTCCAAAGGCAGGACAGATCGGGAGATTCATTGTAATTAATAAAGGAGGTTTCACCTATGGAAAACGAAGTTCGTTTGACTAACTCCAGTACCGGGGGTCCGGTGTTCGTATATGTGAAGGACGGGAAAATTGTCCGCATCACACCGATGGACTTTGACGAGACAGATCCGGAAGGCTGGAAAATCGAAGCAAGAGGCAGAGTATTCAATGCGCCCAGATACACCACGATTGCACCCTTTACCGCAGGGCAGAAATCCATGATCTATTCGGACCGCAGGCTTTTGTATCCTATGAAGCGTGTGGACTTTGACCCCAACGGGGAACGGAATATTCAGAACCGGGGGATTTCCGGGTACGAGAGAATCAGCTGGGAAGAAGCAACGGATATTGTAGTAAATGAGATTAACCGGATTAAGCGGGAGAGCGGCCCGGCATCCATCCTGTCTACACCCTCCTCCCATCATTTGTGGGGAAATGTAGGCTACCGCCATTCCACCTATTTCCGTTTTATGAACTTAATGGGCTTTACCTATGCAGACCACAACCCGGATTCCTGGGAAGGCTGGCACTGGGGCGGCATGCATATGTGGGGCTTTTCCTGGCGGCTGGGCTGTCCGGAACAGTACGATTTGCTGGAGGACGGCTTAAAGCATGCGGAAATGATCGTATTCTGGTCCTCCGACCCGGAGGTAAACAGCGGAATCTATGCCGCATACGAATCCCATATCCGCCGCCGCTGGCTGGATGAGCTGGGAGTAAAGATGGTATTTATTGATCCCTTCTTTAATCATTCCGCCAATATGTGGGGCATGAAATGGTTCTCCCCGAAGGTTGGGACGGACCATGCGATTTCCTTCGCCATTGCCTATACCTGGCTGACGGAAGGGACCTATGACAAGGAATATGTGAAAACCCATGCTTATGGCTTTGAAGAATGGGCGGATTACGTATTGGGAAAAGGGGAAGACGGGATTCCCAAGACCTGCGAATGGGCAGAAAAAGAATCCGGTGTTCCGGCCTGCGACATCCGTGCCCTTGCCAGGGAATGGGCGAAGAAGAATACATACCTTGCAGCCGGCGGTATGGGCGGCTGGGGCGGCGCCTGCCGGGCAACCCACGGAATTGAATGGACCCGCGGCATGATTGCGCTGGCGACCATGCAGGGAATGGGAAAACCGGGATCGAACATATGGTCGACTACCCAGGGCGTTCCCACCGACTACGAATTCTATTTCCCGGGCTATGCGGAAGGGGGGATTTCCGGTGACTGCGAGAACTCGGCAGCAGGCTTTAAGTTCGCCTGGAGGATGTTTGACGGAAAAACCACTTTCCCGGCTCCGGTAAAATTAAATACGGAAGCAGGACAGCACATCCCACGTCTGAAGATCCCGGAATGTATTATGGACGGAAAATTCGAGTGGTACGGCAAAGGCTTCTGCGGCCGTTCGATTGAAACCCAGATGCATCCCTACCAGTATCCGGCTCCGGGTTACGGCGGAATCAAGATGTATTGGAAATACGGCGGGCCCCATATCGGAACCATGACGGCCACCAACCGCTATGCGAAGATGTATACCTCCGAAAGCCTGGAATTTGTGGTATCCCAGTCTATTTGGAACGAAGGCGAGGTTATGTTTGCCGACATTATCCTTCCGGCCTGCACCAACTACGAGCGGTGGGATATTTCCGAATTTGCCAACTGTTCCGGGTACATTCCGGACAACTTCCAGATGGCCAATAACCGGGTGATTTCCCTGCAGGCAAAATGTATTGAGCCTTTGGGCGAATCCAAGTCCGATTATGAAATTTATGCCATGTTTGCGAAGAAGCTGGGCATTTATGATATTTTTACAGAAGGAAAAGATGAGCTGGCCTGGGTGAAGCAGTATTACCATGCTACCGATTGTCCCAAGCTCATGTCCTGGGATGAATTTTTCAAGAAGGGTTATCTGGTGGTACCGGACAATCCAAACCGGAAGAAGACCCCGGCGCTGCGCTGGTTTGCCGAGGACCGGGAGAGGGATACGCCGGACTGGGGTCCCGCGCCCAACCAGACCGTAGCCTTAAAGGGACTGCAGACCACTACCGGAAAAATCGAATTTATTTCCACCAGTATCAAGCGGTTCGAAGACCAGGGCTTTGTGGATGAATACCGTCCGTCCATGCATAAATATGTTCCGGCCTGGGAGAGCTGGCATGCAGAGGTTGCGAAGAAATATCCTCTGGGCATGTTGTCTCCGCATCCCAGATTTTCCATGCATACCATGGGAGATGCAAAGGATTCCTTTATGATGGATATTAAGGATCACCGGGTATTGGTAGACGGCTGGTACTACTGGATCATCCGTATGAATACCGTGGATGCACAGGCAAGGGGAATCAAGGACGGCGATCTGGTCCGCGCCTATAACGACAGAGGCTCCGTAATCCTTTGCGCCCAGGTTGGGGAACGCGTACAGCCGGGAACCGTACATTCTTACGAATCCTGTGCGGAATATGCACCCCTTGGAAAACCGGGCTGTTCGGCAGACCGGGGCGGCTGTGTGAATATTTTAACACCCGACCGTTATATGTCCAAGTATGCCTGCGGCATGGCGCCCAACAGCGCACAGGTGGAAGTAGAAAAATGGGATGGAGGTATTTATGAAATTTATTAATTTCATAGATACGGCCCGAAAGGAGATTAGAGATGAAACAGTGGTATTTAGTGATAGATGTAAGATGGTGCCATGACTGCAACAACTGCTTTATGTCCTGTAAAGACGAGTTTGTAGACAATGAGTGGCCGGGCTATACCAATGCACAGCCCCGCCATGGGCACCGTTGGATGAACATAGAGAGAAGGGAGCGGGGCAGATATTCCAGAAACGATTATGTATATCTCCCGATGCCCTGCCAGCATTGTGAGAACGCACCCTGTATCGAAGCCGGAAAAGGCGCCGTAACACGGCGGGAAGACGGCATTGTCATGATTGATATGGAAAAGGCAAAGGGCAACAAGGAGCTGTTAAAGGCATGTCCCTACGGCGCTATCTATTATAATGAAGAAGCGGACGTACCTCAGAAATGTACCATGTGCGCCCACCTTCTGGACGACCCGGACTGGGTTCCCGGAATTCCCAGATGTGCACATTCCTGTCCTACCAAGGCAATCAAGGCGTATCATTTGGAGCCGGAAGAAATGGAAGCCATGGTGAAGGAAGAAGGGCTGGAGGTTTACAAGCCGGAGCTTGGCACCAAGCCCCATGTATATTATAAGAACCTGCACCGGTTTACCAGAAACTTTGTGGCAGCAGGCGTCCTGGTAGAGGGGGACTGCTTTGAAGGAGCTGTCATAGAGCTTTGTAAGGACGGTCAGGTTATCGAAACCCAGAAGACCAATTTCTTCGGAGATTTCAAATTCGACGGGTTGGAAGACGGGAAGTACGTGATTAAGATCGACGCAGACGGACGGAAGAAAGAGCTGGAAGCGCAGATCGCAGGCCAATCATTAAATCTTGATTTTATTAATTTGTAAAATGTTGTGCCCATGCTGTAAAGCATGGGCACCATTTCCATACTGCCAAAGAAGCGTTGGCTTTGGAGAAAAGGGGCCGGGAATCAAGAAGTTGGATATAAAAGGAGAAAGCAATGAAGAAAGTTGTGATTTTTAACGGAAGCCCCCGCATGGACGGGAACACCGCTACGATTTTGAAAATGATTGAGCGGGGCGCCAGGGAACACCATGCGGAGGTAAAATCCTATACCTTATTTAAAATGAAGTTTATGGCCTGCCAGGGCTGTTTCGGATGCCGGATGCAGGAGGACTGCATGGTGAATGACGAGCTGAAGAAAGCGCTTTCCGATGTGAAGGATGCGGACGCGGTAGTCATAGGCTCGCCGGTATATTTTATGCAGGTCACCGGTCCGGTAAAAAATATGTACGACCGCTTTTTTCCGCTGATCGGAGAAGGCGGAGCGCCCCGGTTCGGGGAAAAGAAGATTGTAACCGTATACTCACAGGATCATGAAGACCCGGATATGTTCCGGATGTATTTCGATTATCTGGCGGTGCTGTTTCCGGGCTTCGGGTTCGTACAGGAGGAACGGGTGGTATGCGTGGGGGCCAACAATCCGGAGACGGCGGAAAAGGATGGGGAATTGAAGCGGCGGGCCTATGAAATCGGACGCAGGCTGGCAGTTTTGGAATCCTGAAGGACAACGGGGCCGGAAGGCAGAAGCAGACAGGAAAAGGCATAAGAGGAATGGAATGATGGATAAATCAGAATATATGAGTCCGAAAATGACGAAGGAATTGATGCTTTACCATCAGGTAAAGCAGGCAATCCTGCATAACGAATTTGAACCGGGAACGATTATGGTAGAACGGAAGCTGTCGGAAGCTTATCAGGTCAGCCGTTCCCCGGTACGGTATGCCCTGCGGCAGCTGGCGAAGGAGGGGCTTTTGGTGGACGAGCCGGGAAAGGGGATCGTGGTTCCGGTCTATACCCTGGAAGATATTCTGGAGGTTTATGATTTGCTGGAGGTCCTCCAGGGGTATGCCCTGCAGACTTCCCTGAAAAATTATGATGCGGTGGCGGATGCGGCCCTGGGGCAGATTCTGGAAAAAATGAAGGAATGCCTGTCGGCCGGAGATTTGATCCAACGGATGGAGTGGGATATCAAGTTCCATAATTTCATGGTTCAGTATGTGAATAACAAACGGTTGGATATGATTTTTGAACTGCTGGTAAATCAGAAGCGGCGTTTTGACCTGACGTCCTATCAGGATATGGAACATGGCAGGGAGACGACGAAGCAGCATGAGAAAATATACGAAGCCATACAAAAACGAGAGCTGGAGGCTGTGCTGGAAGCAGAAAAAGAGCATAGCCAGTATATAAAACAGTATTATATTAATAAGTTAGTAATCGGAAGATATAATATATAAATCCAAAGCGTCGGAACGCACCCTGGGCCAGGGGCGTTCGGACGCTTTTAAAATCTACAGATGATCAAAAACGGCGGTTTCTTTTTCCAATTCTTCCACCACTTCCAGGCTGGTGTCCATGCGCTGGGTAATCTCTTCCATGTCATCCGCAAGACTTTTGGTATTGCCGGCGACCCCGGTGATGCCGTTGGCGCCTTCGTCAATTACGTTTGTAATAATGCGGATGGAATCGGCAATTTCCGACATGGATTGCTTCAGCCGTTCCGTTTGTTGGTAAAATTCGTCCATGGTCTGGCGGATATAGGCGGCGTCTTCCTTATACTGGCTGCCGGATTCCACGAAAGACTGAAACTCCTTCAGTACAGATTGGTTCATATACTGAATCAGGTATTGGGCATGCTCGGAGAGATTGGATACGGCTGTCGTAACCACACGGTTCACCGATTGGATGCGGTTGGCCGTTTTTTGACTGGAATCGGCCAGGGCACGGACTTCACTGGCAACTACGGCGAAGCCCTTTCCGGCAGGCCCCGCATTGGTGGCTTCCACGGAAGCATTTAATGAGATCAGGCGGGTCTGTTGGGCAATGGCAAGGATCTCCCCGGTTAAGGTCTGGATCTGATTGACGCTCTTGCTTTTTTCAATGGCTTCGTTCAGGGATTCCAGAAGTTCTTCGGTTTTTCTCTTAGTGGACCGGGCGCTGCTTTGTGCGGATTGCTGCATGAGATCGGCCCGGCTGTTCATCTGTACGGTATAAGCAGTGATGGCGCTGCATTCTTCCGTAATGGAATCAACGTCTGTTCGGACGTTTTCCGTATTGTCATTGATTACGGATACATTCCCGGCCACTTCCTGAATGGTGGCGGAAAGCTGTTCTGCCAGGGCGGAAAGGCTTGCGGCATTCTCCTTGGAGTCTTTCGTCCGTTTTAATACCGCCCCGGTCATATGGTTGATGCGCCCGGAGCTTTCCCGGATCGTGTTCAGAATACTCTTCACCGGAGTGACGACATATTTGGTAATCAGCCGGACATCGGCAAATACCAGCAGTAAGCAGGCGGCAGCCGCAGTGATTCCGATGATTAAGGATTCCAGATAGACACTGGAGAGACGGGCCCTTGCCTCGGAAGTCTGCCGGCTGATGGAATCGGTGAGGGCGTTGATATCCGCATCCATGGCGGCGGCAGAAGAAGCTACGTCTTCATTGGCCAGGGTGTAGGCATCCATGGTCTTGTGGCTGGCGCTGGCGCAGACCAGACGGACCAGGGCGTGTTTGAAGGAAGCATAATCCTGAAGGAGGGCCTGGTATTGGGGCTGATCCTCCGTGATCACATGGGGTTCATAGTCGGAAAGCATCTGATCCAGAAGGGCTTCCTCTTCCTTGATCTGTTCCACCAAGACAATCATGGTGTTGTAATCGGTGGCAACGATGTGGCTTAAGGCCATTTTATGTATGTCCATGGAGGACTGGCAGATTTCAGCCAGCCGGCTTTTACTGTCCATGTAATTATCGGAAATGTTGGCGGCGCTGGCGTTCACATTCCGGATATTCAAAATCGAAAGAATGTTGGATATGAGCGCTACAATACCCAGAAGGGCAATCGGCAGGATCAAACGCCGCTTTAAGCTGATATTTTTCATAACAGGTACTCCTTCTTTCACATCTGGCAATTCTTTTACTCATATGGAACGTATTCCGTGCAGAACATACGTTCTACAAAATCTATGGGGCGGTAATGCCTTCCACCATGACATCAAGCAGCTCCTGAAGGCTGGCTCCGGAAGGATTTTGGGCCAGCAGCTCTTCGGTAAAGGCGGCCACCGGGTCCCAATAATTGCCGCCGATCCGCTGAAGACAGGAATATTCCGACTGTTCCAGCAATGCGGCAATCGCCGGGGCGCTTTGTACCTCCGGGGAAGCGGCGGCGTTGATATTGGAGGGCCCCTGGCCCCGCATCAGGAACCGGAGTTTCTGATTCTTTTCGTTGGCGATCCAACGGGCCAGCTTTGCGGCCCATTCCGGATGTTTCGAGTAGGAGTTCACCCCAATCAGTTTATAGCCGGAAAAAGAAGCCATTTGAATCTCCTGCCCGGCACAGGTGTAGGAGGGGAGCTTTGCGGCTCCGTAGCTGCTTCCCCAGGCTTCTTCCATGGCAACGGCATTCCATACGCCATTGATTCCGGCGATGATGTCCCCTTTTTGGACCCCTTCCAGGAAGCCGGCATCGTCGGTACTGATAAAGCCCGGATGTCCTGCGATTGCCTGCATGGCAGAAGCAACGTCAATGCCCTTGATATTCCCTTCCGTACTGTTCCAGGTGCAGTAGTTGGTGATCCCGTCGTCGTTCAGCCCCACAGTAAGGCCGGTATTGCCAAACAGGGAATAGACATACCATCCGGAAGACCATTCCATGGAAACCTTTTTCCCTTGTTCCGCGGCGATTTGCAGCATCCGGTCCAGGGAAGTGATATCTTCCTCCGTAAAATATGCTTTATTATAGTAGAGAAAATATCCGTTGTCCGCCGTCAGGGGCAGGGCGTACAGG
>CAJUSQ010000013.1:27492-37822 GCA_910588885.1 uncultured Lachnospiraceae bacterium | reverse complement strand
TTCACACTCAGGGGCAAAAAGAGGTTCTTCTCCGCCAGTTCCTTGTCGATCATGGCAACCGCTTCCAGATCCACCTGCTGGGAAGCCACGTCCACGATTTCCATTTCCAGCCTGCTGGCCAGGGCCTCCAATACCTGTTCCTCTGTTACAAAATTCAGTTCAATTAAAATCTGCCCGATCCGTTTGTCCCGGTGCTCCTTCTGGTAAGCCAGGGCCTCTCCCATCTGCTTGGGGGTGACATAGCCGCGGTCTTCCAGTATTTCTCCGATTCTTAAATTTGTTTTCAAAAAAGTTTACCTCCAAAATATGGGTGAAAATTGTGAGAGGGGGGAGGGGGTCCGCCAGGGCGGGGCAGACAGGGGGCGGCGGTTCCGTTCCGGAGAGCAGGTGTTGCCGGGGCATCCCGTGTTTTGGAGTCTGGCCTGGGACGCAACCGCCCGGGACGCGCCATCCTTGGCGCGGCCCGGGCTTTTCCGGACATCCCTGTCCGGAAATTGCTGGCGTATGTCCGGGATGCCTGGCAACATCAGCTCTCCTCCAAAGTCACTGGCACCCCCTGTCTGCCCCGCCCTGGCTCCTTCCTTTTACAATGTTCGTTTTGTTTCTCTTGTACGTTCTTCAAGGCCCGTGGGAATACTTAAGCCTCTTGGAATACCTAAGCCCCTGGAAATAGCTACAAAGGAGGACTCAAAAGAGGGGCCAAAAACGTAGAGGCGTCAGAATGGGCAAAAGCATAGGTCGCTTGTGACTTTGAAGAGATTTAGAACTTCTTAGGATCCCGCTCAAACTCCAGCAATTTCCAGACAGGGATGTCTGGAAAAGCCCAAACCGCGCCAGGGACGGCGCGTTTTGGGCGGTTGCGTCCTCCATCTGCAATCCGGCCCCAGGAATACTTAGAAGTTCTTAATCTCTGAAACCGGAACAACAGACCTATGCTTTTGCCCATTCTGACGCCCCCAACGTCTCTCTCCCCTCCTGTCTATTCCCCCAAGGGATCCTCATACATATAGATTTCCAATTCAAATGCGGCTTCCAGCTCTTCCACGGCTTCCCAGCCGGAATCCAGGAATACCCGCTGGTTCATCTGCATGGAGCGGATGTGGACGGCCGGATAGTTTTGTTCCAGCTGGTCTACAAAAGAGAACATTTGTTCTTGTGTTCCACGCATTGTAAAGGAGACGGTTCCGATTAAGATACAGGGTTCATTGTTGATGCCTGTTCCGCCGGTTTCGCCGGGCGTAGTGTTTTCCGCGTTTTCCGTACTTTCGGCGTTTTCCGTACTTTCCACGTCTTCCGTACTTTCCGTGCTTTTCACGCTTTCAGCGTCAGAGGTCTCCTCCGGCTGGCCGGATTTTACGTAGAGATAAGGGGCCGGAATGCCCGGCTCGGGGTTTTGGATGGACAGGGATACCGGGAATAGGCCGAGCTTTAGTGCCAGTCCCGTCAGAAGTTCGTCAATCCGGCTGTTTTCCATAGGTGCGTAGTAGGGGGCCGATGCCTCCTCCAGCTGCCGGCGGTATTTTTCCAGATCCTGTTCCAGGCCGGGGATGTTGTCGATGGCCGCTTCCATTTCCGCCCTGGTTTCCGCAAGCGCCTCTGCTTCCAGGGCCTTTTCCTGATATACGGTAATGCCCGGCATAATCAGAAACCGGAAGGCCAAAAATGCCAGCAGGATGCTAACGGCCGCCTTCAGCAGAAAAATATCTTTTTTTGTCAATTCCAGCTTCATGATTTTCCTCCTTCCGGGGCCTGTTTTTCCGCGTTCCCTTCCAGGGTACCGGACAGGGACAGGGTGTACCATTCGTTTTCAAAGGTATAACCCGTGTAGTCCACCTCATGGAACAGGCCGGTATCCTGCAGGCTTTGGATATAAGAAGGGATGTCAATTACATCTCCGCTGACCGCGTCAAAGGTCAGGACACCGGTTTTCGCATCGTACCCGATAATGCGCAGGTCCATGCCGCCGCCCCCGATGCTTTCGATTTTCCGAAGCATACCGCTGGAAAATTCCGGATATCCTTCCAGGTTCTGCCCTGTCCGCATCAGCTGGGAAAGACTGTCCTCCAGCCGGGAAAGGGTTCCCTGAAGCGCCCGGGCCTCTCGATACCCCTGTTCGTTTTTCGGATCCTCGATCCAGTCTAATTGCTGCCGTATCCTTTGTCCGGCCCGCAGCTGAAAGCCTACGGTTATCCCGGTCAAAATCAGGCAGATTCCCAATACTGCCGCCGGAACCAGGAAGTGCTTCCAAATCCCTTTCTGCTTTTCTTCTTTCTCTGCCGAGGCTTTTAAGACCTGGTATAAATTAATGCGTTTTTCCTTCCGTCCCCGGCTGACCAGGGCGCCGATACAGGGCAGCCAGTCCTGGGCTTTCATCCCGCCAGGAAGGGAAACACCTTTTCCGGCCGCCATGGGAAATACCCGAAGGTTCAGGTTTTGGATTCCTTCCACACTGACTTCAAAATCATCCGCCGGGCAGCCCGCATAATAGACCTCCGTAATATCCAGGTTTTGTTTATTTCCGGAAAACTGGAGAATCCCGGAAATGCTTCGTACAATTTCCGTCCCGAAATCCAGGGTTCCCGGTTCACTGAATAAGCGGCTGCGGCTGGAATAGACATAACGCCCGTTCTGGCCCAAAACGCTTAACATGCTGTCCTCTTCAAAAAACAAATAGATGGCCGTCCGGTCCCAATAGCTGTCCAACTGCCGTAACACCCGCAGATATCCTTCCATGGGCACGGTCATCCCGCCTACCGGAAGCCCCGCTGACTTGCAGATCTCCAGAAAGCTTTCCAAATTGGCCGCCTCCACCCCTCCGGCACAGAGGTCGATACAGCTCTTTTTTTCCGTAAAAAGCTCGGAATAATCGGCTGTCTCATTTCGAAAGCTGTCTTCCAGCTCCCGGACTGCCATGGCCTGCAGCTGTTTTCCTTTTCCAAAAGGAAGGGTCAGCACACGGCTGGCACAGAAATTCGCCGGCAGTACCAGACGGGCCGGTGTCTGCTTCCATTCCTCTTCCAGCCCTTTCAGGGCCTGCTGCCATCTTTGAAACGCATCTCCCTGGCCCCGCAGCTCGATCCGTCTGGCTTTGGTGATGGCAGGCTGTTTTCCCTCCTTGCCCACTGCCGCCAGTATGCAATCTTCTTCAAATACAATGACTGTCTGACTCATTGTGTCCCTCCTTGTTCCCCGGAGCATCCCGGAAGCTCCAACGCGTTCTTTCCTCTAAAACAATTCCGTCCCTTTTAAGCGGAGCCTTCAATTGCCCCGTAGGATTCATAAATGGGAAGCATCACCGCGACGATGATAAAGCCTACCAGAAGGGCCATGATGCAGATCATAACCGGCTCTAACAGCGTCACCAGCCGTTTCATGGCCCCTTCCGCTTCCTCTTCCATGGTCAGGGCAATGGAATCCAGCATTTCATCCAGACGTCCGCTCTCCTCTCCCACCAGGATTGTGGAAGGAAGCTTCTTAAGAAACCCATCCACTTCCCGCAGCGCCGAGGAAAGGGAAGCCCCGCTGCGAACCAGAGAGATTACCTTTGGAAACTGCTCCTCCACATAAACGTTGCCAATGGTTTCCCCTGCCGTCTGCAGCGCCGCTATAATCGGCATACCGCTGGAATACAAGCTGCTCAATGTCCTGGAAAAACGGGCCGTGTAAACCACCTTATTGAGCCTGCCAACCACAGGCAGATGCACCTTCCCATAGTCAATGGCCCGCCGCACCCGGCGAATCCGGCTTAAGGTCCGCAGGATCAGTACGGCCAGGAAGAGAAACAGCAGGGCCAGGTACCATTCGTGAATCAGGAAATCCGAACAGGCCATCAGGATCTCCGTAGGCAGGGGCAAAGTTTCCATCTGGGAAAACAGCTCCTCAAACTGTGGAAGGATAAAGGTCACAATCAAAACCACCACCCCGATGCTCATGGCCAGCAGCACCAGGGGATAGGCCATCGCCGACTTTACCTGCTGCTTTAAGCGGTTTTCCCGGTCATAGTGCAGGGAAAGCCGGGCCATTACCCCGTCGATGCTCCCGCTGCCTTCGCCGGAACGGATCATGCCCAGCATCAGTTCCGGAAAACATTTCCGTTCCTCCATGGCCTCCGACAGGCTGACCCCTTTTTTCAAATCTGACAGAACATCCAGATAAATGCTCCTTACCGAATGGGAAATTCCCTCTTCCTCCGCAATGATTTCCAGGGCCCGCACAATGCTGATCCCGGAAGTCAGCAGTGTGGAAAGCTCCTTACAAAATTCGGAAAGCTGCCGGGGCGAAAGCTTTTGGTATTCCTTTACCGCGACCTTATCCTTTGCTTCTATCAAAAACAACCCCTGCTCCTTCAGCTGCTGCTGAAGCTGGAACGTGCTTGCTGCTTCCATAGTCCCCCGCAGGGTTTTTCCCTCCATATTTTTCGCCGAATAACGGAATAACGCCATCCAACTCCTCCTTCCGCAATTACATCCCCTAAAACAACAGGGCCAAATACCAGTCTGCCAGCCTGTCACCCCAGAAAAGGGCAACCCCCAGGCCAAGGGCCAGAAACGGGCCGAAGGCAAAGGCATCTTTCCGGCCCAGCTTTTTTTGGCACAGCATAATGCCGCAGTAGATCCCGCCGCATATCAGGCTGCAAAGCATGGCAACTGCCAGGGCTTTCGGCCCCAGCAGAAAGCCGCTGACTGCCATCAGCTTGATATCTCCGCCTCCAAAGGCCCCTTCCACTGCCAGGGCCAGAAGCAGCATGGGAACCGCAATAATTACAACACCAAACATACGTTCTTTAATAGAATGCTCCGGAAACAGCCAAAGGGCCCAAAGGCCCAGCAGTCCAATTGCGATTTGAAAACGGTCCAGGATCAGCTTCGTTTTCCAATCAATCACCGCAATTATGGCCAGTATCCCCAGATAGAGAAAGGCCAGAAGCGCCTTTTGAGACAGCAGCTCCCATTTTCCAAAGCCCCAGAAGCTGCCGCAGGCCAAAAACAGCAGGCCCCCCAGGACTTCCATCCAAAAATTCCCGGCCGCAATTTTTCCCCCGCAGCCCCGGCATTTTCGTCCCAATGCCAGATAACTGATACAGGGGATCAGCTCCCGGGCGGTCAGCTGCCTGCCGCATTGTTCACAATGGCTGCGCCCTCGCAGGCTTTCTTTCCGGGGCAGGCGAAAAGCCGCTGCACTTAGAAAGCTGAACACGCTGGCCCCCAGGAAAAACCGCAGGAGCCAAAGCATCCCTTCCAACAGCCAAATCATGGTCCCATGCTCCTTTCCCGTGTTTTAATATAGGATTCCTGATAGTATACCTCATAAACCAGGGGTTCCTTCTGGTACATCACGGAAAAATCCCCCTCCTGATACAAAAACCGCAGAATTTCATAGCCGCTCTGATCCGTCTGCAGGATCCAGAACTCTCCCGGCGCCTTACTTTCCAGGAGAACCTTTGTCCAGACCTCCTTCGCCAGCCCGCTTTCTTCTTCTGCACGATAAAAAGGCTGCCCGGCTCCGTATGCTTCCGTTCCGGCCGCCTGCAGGGCCAGCCGCAGGGATTTTGCGTTTCCAAGGGCCACTTGTGCATCCGCCCTGCGCACCATATGCAGGATGCCCGGAAGGGCGGCCACTATCACAGCCAGCAACAGGGCGGCAGCAGCCAGAAAGAGCCGTACCCCTTTTTTGGTTGTTAATTTTTTATCATTTTGATTGTTAACATTCATCTGATTCATAAGCTGTCCTTTTTCAAGCCGGGTACCAAAAGGGCTGTTTGAGAAGCTGCAGGCCCGTCTATGAGGAGGATAGCCAGTTTCCATGCAGCTTTGAGGTGACAGGTCGAAGGGGTATCGTACTGTCGATGTATCGAACGTAAGTTTCATAGTGTGTGGATGAAAATTCAAACAGCCCTTTTGATACCCGGGCCGGCAGTCCCGCAGCCGCTGCGGGACCGGGCCCTCGCGGCAGGGACCGGAAACCCGGTGTTTGCACCGATTCGGCCCGGCCGCTTGGTTTGTGTCTTTACATTGCTTTTGGTTGTGGATTAGTTTGCGCTGTTTCATACATGGGTTCTGTATGAGGGCAAGTTATGGTGTAGCATCAGTAATTTTATAAGATCCTGCTGCATCCGCCGTTGCTTTCTCGTAAGTACAGAGTTTTCCGTCTTTTTTGTACTCTACCTTTGTGATAATAGCTACAAGATCTCCTGTACCGCCTACCGTAATGCTCTGAATATTCGTATCATCAACTTCTGCCAACTTTGCGATTTCCTCCAGTGTAACTGTACCTAAGTCATTTGTAGTGTCTATTGTCTGGTCGGCTGTAATTGTACCCACAGGCTGCTGCCCATAATACTCATCCACCAACGTCTGCGCTGCCATCACAACCTGCCGGGTTTCTGCGGTAATCTGTTTTTCCTTCGCCTTATTGATATAGCCGGTCAGGGCCGGAATCAGCAAAGCTGCCAAAATCGCCAGAATTACCAGTACAACAATCAGCTCCACCAGGGTAAATCCTTTTTTCCCGTCTCTTTTCAATCTTCTCATTTCTCCATTTCTCCTTCTTATCCTTTTCTCACAGGGCATTTCCTGCCGCTGTGGCAGGGCAGATTTCCGGCTCCGGCTCCATGGCACCGTTTCCTTCTTCTGCGGTTTTAAAGTTACATATATCTACAAATGCGCAAAGCGCATCCGTATTCCATTTGATCAGGGCTCCTGCCGGGCCGTAGCCGCGGTCTTTTTCACCGCCTGATACCGCAGGTCCAATGTCACATGATCCTGCACCAGCAGCTCCTGCTTTTCCTCATCTCCGAAAAGCCTTACCTCGGCCTCCAGATACCCGGCCGGATCCTCTTCGTTCAGGCCGGGGGGATAGGAAAACTCAATTTCCAAAAAATTCCCCATATAATAGCCGTCTGCAAATACCTTCTGTACGGCCCGGGCCACCGCCTGGCCGTTTTTATCCTTATAAAAATAATTGTCTCCGGTTTTGAAGGCATAATAGCGGGCCAAAAGCCTGCCGGGCTTTACATCCTCGGACCGGACGGTATCCACCTTTAAGGTTCCCATGTAGATCTCCGTATCGGGACAGCCCTCTGTGGAAATCAGCACCACATAGCCCTCCGTATTTAGAAACTCCAGGGCATGCCCGCTTTCCGTCCCTTCCTTCTCCTCCATCTGCGTATCTGCTTTGCAGAAATCGTATATTTTAACATATCCCGCCGCATCCTCGGTGATGGTTCGAAGCTCCTGGATGGTATTGTCCAAAACAATCTGGGCATACTGGAGCTTCTGCATCCGCACGAAAAGCTTTGCTGCCGGACTTAAAATCCCTACCACGGCCGTCAGCAGGATACTTGTCAAAAGCATGGCAACCACCATTTCTACCAGAGTCGTCCCTGCCCTGGCCTTTTTCCCAAAGACAGGCTTGCTTCTGCCCGGCCTTTGACCGGCTCTCTTCCTGCTCACGGGCCGCCACCTCCTCCGCTATTGCCGAACAAGTAAAATACCGCGGTCTTCAGGGCGCCGCCTTGATCCGTATAGGGAACCTCTTTTTTCTCAAGGGGCACCTCCACCTGAAAGAGAACCGTACTTCCGGTCTGTGTCCCGTCCCCGTCGGTTGCCTTAAAAGCAAAGGAAGCGGAACCGTTGGAAGCGGAGGGCGCCGTCTGCAGGTTTTCACAGATCTGGGCATTCCGCTGCCGGATTTCCTTGCTCCGGTGCTGGGCCCTGGTACAGAAGGTAACGGCCCCCTGAAGCACTGCCGCCAGCATCAGAAAAATTACGGCGCTGACCATCACCTCCACCAGGGACTCCCCGGCTTTGGCCCGAAGCCGTTTCCGGATACGGTTCCGCATCCCGGCTTTTTTTTCATAAAATCCTTTGTTTCCCGCCCTCATAGCGCCCTCCTTTCTCCGGCCCTTATGTTCCGGTTTTTCTTGGTAGGGACGAAAGCCCCTACTCCTGGTAAGCATTTTCAAAGGTACATCCCCGCATTTCCCCGGCCCGGTACGCATAGTAAATGGTATCTCCGGAGGGGATCGTATAAACAGGGCCGTCAATGCTTAGACTGTGCCATTGGCTGTCCCCCTCATCCCAGACAATCCTGGTGCCGTTATGGGAAAAATCCACCTCATACATGGCTTTCTGCTGATATTTCGTAGCATAGCGGTAGGTAACGTCCCCCTGGGACGCCGTGACTTCCACGGTAAAATAATATCGCAGCAGCTTGTTGGTCCGGATGGTATCTGCCTGGGACGGCGTAATCTCTCCTTCCATCTCCACATCCGCTTCCGGGGTCCCTTCTTCCGCCCCTTCCTTATACAAAGCAACCTTTATCTTCCCATAGCCTTCCTCCAGGCCCCCGGGGTCTGCCGCCGTATAATGAAACACGGTTGCTTCCGGATGATCCGGGTCATAATCCCCGTATTGGCCTTCCAGAAATTTGTATGCATATTCATAAAAGGTATTGCTTCCGGGGGCCGGGAGCTGATCGTATTTTTTCAATTCCCCATCCAGCACCCCTGCAAAGCTTTTGGCCAGCTGGTAGCATCTTTCCCGCTCCAGCCGCCGGTTGGCCCCGGACAGCAGCAATCCTGCCGTATAGACCAGGGCCAGGGCAAAGGCCAGCAAAAACGCGGATACGCATACCACAATCACAAGGGAGGAGCCCTCGGTTTTTCTGTTTTTCAGTTTAGAACATATGTTCTTATTCTTTTCGGCCATTTTTCCTCCCTGTTTCTCCCCTTTCTGCTTCTCTGCCCTTTTTCCTGTTTTCCGGCTCTTTCCTGCCGTCGTCGCTGTTTCCCGGCTCTTTGCCCGGCGCCGTCTAATTTCCCAATGCCACTTCCAGTTCGTCAGAGGGCAGGTAGGCATCGCTGGCCTGGCCCGGGAACAAGTCCGGGGCATTCTTGGCCACATCAGCGGTAAATGCTGCAAAAGCAGTTTCCTTTAAGGCGCTTTCGGTCAGAACCGTGCCGTTTTCCGTAACCAGCCGCTCCGCATCCGGCAAAAGCAGCGTATAGGCGAATCCGTCCGCCGCATCCCAGCTCACTTCCAGCCGGGCATCTATCGTCGTCTGATACCGGTAGGTAATTCCGGCCAGGGTGTAAGTGCTGTTCAGGCTGATCTGAACCTCCGGCAGTTCAAAGCTTTGGGTATCCGGGATTGGTACTTTTTCCTCCCACAGGAATGTTCCGTCGGGCTGCTGCTTCTGTACATAGACCGAAACGGTTCCGGTTTCCTTATGCTCCACAATCCGAAGCAGCTGGGAGCTGCCGTCTTTTTTCTTTACCTGGATCAAATGGGTGTCTGCCAAAGCTTCCCCGTTCCACTTTAAGGCAATGCGTTCTGCCTTCCAGGTCTTTTGTACCGGCAGATCCGGATTGGTAACATCTGTTACCGCAATTTCCCGTTCCTGGCTTTCCAGCATTACTTCCGGTGCAGGCAGTTTTACATAGGGCAGCTGCCAAAGCTGCGGATTTTCCACCCACAAGGAGCTGACCTGGCCGTTTCCGGATGAGATCCTGGTGTAACACAGCATCCATTTTCCGGCGTATTCGGCCGAAAGCCCCGTAAGCGTATGGCCAAAGCGGCCGCCCGGCTCCGTTTCCATCTGGACGGGCAAAAGCTCATCTCCGGTAAGGGCCGGATAAGTGGCCAGCAGCCCCTGTCCTTCCCCAAGGGAATTCCCCGCCCCCAGGATTGCCCTTGCCGCTTCTGCCTGGGCCTGGGTTTCGAACACATAGGCTTTCAGCAAATAGCTGCTGTCTCCGGAAGGAATACTTTCCGGATTCCCCGGCTCTAAGGTGATTTTCAGGCTGCCTCCCGCAGGATCCGCTGCCGTAAACCCGTCTTCCGTTACGGGCTGGTTTCTGTCATAATCCCAGCTCCTGTTCCAGTTTACCGTAGGGGTATTGACCCGTTTCGGCACCGCAAGCTCATAGGTAATCCCTTCTACGCTGTCTACATATTGCGGGTGCCCGGCCTGGGCTATTACATACAGCAATACCGACTGTCCGCTGTAGGCGGACAAATCCAGTTTCTTTTGGTACATGCCGTCGGTTTTTTCACTGACATCCGCCTGGCCAAGCTCCACCGGGGCGCTTAGGCTGCCGTCTGCCAGATAAGTTTTCAGATAAATTCCATAGGAGCCGCAGCCTGTTTCCGGCTGGATCGGCGTCCAGGAAATATTGTAAAACAGCTCGTTTACATCTTTATTCTCCACTGTTGGCTGGGCGGGCCGCTGCAGCCGCTGTCCTACAAGATAGGTTTGTGTGCTGGAGCATCCGATCTTTTTCTGAGTCCCGTCCCCTTTCCGGGTCACGGTCAGCTCTACCTGTTCGTAT
>CAJUSQ010000013.1:0-27482 GCA_910588885.1 uncultured Lachnospiraceae bacterium | reverse complement strand
GGTATTGCCGGATACCTCCTGGTCCGTTACCAGGGATACGGGCCTGCCCTCTTTTATTCCGGACAGGGAAACCAGATAAGTATCGCCCGGCTGATATTCCCCAACTCCCTGGTCCCAGCGGAAGGTATACTGCAAATGATTATCCGTGCCATATTCCGGCGGCAGTACATTTGTCCCATCCATCAAAACGGGCCTGGGAAGGAACTCGAACACTTGTTCCATTGTCCAGCGGCAGTCTGCAAACTCACCGCCTGAAAGCACGGGAGTTGCCCCATATTCCCAAACATACTGGGGTTCTGTGCCGCCCGGCGGAATTTCCCATTTCAGGGTACGAATGTTTGCTTCCCCTTCCGGAACATTATAATAAGTATAGACCGGGCCAAGGCCGGATTGGGCATACCATACCCGCACCTTCAGGTTCACGGCATCTGCCGCATATTCCGGCAGGCTGCCGAAGGCGGCGGTTGCGACACCGTTGGCCGCGGCCAAAATCTCGGTACTTGCCAGCACCGTATCGGGATACACCGTTCCGCTGCTGTCCTTCCAGTCTCCCAAAAGCTCCGCCCGGTAAACAGGGGGCGTCGTCACATTTCCGGAGTTAGACGCATCCAAGGTCACCGTCATGCCAAAATCCGCCAGGGTGGTACCGCTTATGGTCACGCCGGGTTTTGCTTTCCCGGTACTGCTTCCGGCTTCGTTCAATGTGATGGAAGGCCGGTAGGCCGGCAGATAAACCGGAACGGATATCTGTGCCGAAGGCAGCCTGGTATTGTCAAGGCTCACCGCCTGGACTAGCAGCTGCTGCAGGGAATCACTGCTGAAAGACCTGGCGCCAAAATACCCTTCCCCGTCCGGTGTTCCCGCAAGTGCCGGGATTCCGTCCATGAATTTCACCAAAATCTGCCAGCTTCCATCCGCCGGATAAGCTTCGGGATTCATCAGACGGAACCGATAGCCGTTCCCGTCCGGGTTCAGCTCGATCCGGATGTCCGGGCTTACCAGCATTTCCTGGCCGGACAAATCAAGGGATGTTACCGGCACGGAGGGCGCTGTCTGTTCGAACATACTGCAGGCCCTTAAGGCCAGATAAATTTCTCCCTCCTCTGCGCCGCCCGGCAGCCGGAACTGATATTCTTCCGTATAGAACGTAAGGTCTGACAGTAAAAGCTCGGATGTCCCGTCCGCGTTTTTCCGGTATAATTCCCCGGTATAGCAGAAGGGGTCGGTGCCCGCTGCCGGAATTACCGTAACCCTTGCCTGACTGCCGTTTTTGGTCAAAAGAACACGTTCCGGCGCCGCCATCTGCCTGCTTTCTGCCCCGCTGCCGTTTTGGAGGATATAGTTCGTATCTTCTACCTTTTGATAGGCAAAACGAACATGCTCGTCGAAACGGCTGGGTTCTTTTTTGCCTGAGCCGGGATTTTTATCTCCGGTCAGAACCGAAGCCAAATTCGAATAATCGGCGCCCGGCTCCAGGCTTTGGTCAACTTTAAACAAAACAGCCCCGATTTCCCGATTGTTTTGATAGACAATGTCATTTTCGATTTTCAGCTGGCTTTTATTCACACTGCCGGCATTCAGGCTCACCCCATAGTCTTCCCCGTTATAGTTCAAAAGGTAATACACCTTGGCGCCGGCCCGCTTCAGCCTGTCTCCCGGTTCCGTAACGGTATAGGAGTTTTGGTTCACCAGGCCGAAACTGTGAAATCCGCTGTTTGCGGTGCCTTCCTCACTTAGAAAATAATTTTCCGCCGCGTTCAGATACGGAACATTCCCGGTATTGGCCGTATAGGAAATAATCGGGTAATTCTGGTTCAAATAGGTTCCCGACGAGATCGGGTTCACCGAATAGCAATTATTAATAAACGTATGTTCTGCTCCTGCCTTTGCATAGCGTTCCCCGAAAATTCCTGCCGCGAATTTATTTCCTCCGCCGCCCATCAATACCTTGGCATAATTCCTGCATCGTTCGATCCGCAGGGTAATATTCTGGGTCGCAGCCCCGATCTGCTCCTGCTTTCTGGGATTGTCACAGGACAGAAAGCCCACAATCCCGGAAGCCATGGAAGCGGAATAAATTTCCACCCCGGAGCCGTTGACACAGTCTAATACCTGGACCGTATAGTTTTGGGCCTGATCGGCATTTGCGTCATAAGCCGTAATATTTCCTAAAATGCCTGCGCTGTCGTTGGCACAGTCCACATTGCTCTTTCCGGTACGTCCGTAGATATTCCCATAATTCCCGCAGCTTATGATATTATACTCATTATCCTCATAAGCATGGTAAAGCTGTGCCACAATGCCGCCGGAAGCTCCCACCCAGCCGGTACCGTAGGTCGTCTGCAGGTTTCCGTAATTATAGCAATTTGAAATCGTACCCCCGGTGCCGGTCCACTGGCCTAAAATCCCGCCGGAATAGTGGGTGCGCAGACAGTAAACCGTGCCGTAATTTAAGCAGCTGGACAGCTTCCAGCCTTCCTCGGTGGTATTGTTCTGATTTCCGATGATCCCTCCCGCAAAACGGTTGGTATCCTGCCTGGAAATCTGCCTGCCCACAAACGCCCGGTTCACCAGAAAGGACTGGCTGTATCCGGATTCGTTCATTCCGATCACGCCTCCGGTTCCTACGCCGATGGCGTCGGATTTATTGTTCAAATACCAATTTCCGGTGGCACAATAACTCACCTGGCCCGAATGGCCGTTGTAGGCGGTGATCCCGCCCAGGTTTCCGTTTACTGCCATCGTAAGAAGCAGCCCTTTGCCTTCCGTCACCTTCGTTCCGTTCGCATAGCGATAGTTCTCCAGAGGCGTTCCCCCGTTGTTTTCCCAATTCACATGATAGGGATCTGCCTGTAAATTCCCGGCGTTGTCCAGAAGGGTCTGGGTACGGTCCACCGGCTGTCCGGTCAATCCAAACATCAGTTCTTCCGTACATTCGTCTCCGGACCGGTAAATCCTGCCGTTGTTAAATCCGGCAATTCCTCCGGCCATGCCGTTGCTGATTTCCATCCGGTTTCCGGTTCCGGTAATCAGGCAGCTTAAGATTTCTCCGCCTTCCTCGTTTTTCCCGGCTATGCCGCCCACATGGGTGGCCAGGGCTTCCTTCTGGCTGGCCGTACTGGTGCTGGTAGCCGTATAGACACCCTGCACCTGCATGGTAATCTGCGAAACCTCACAGCTTTCCAGGGTGCCGTAATTATTTCCGGCAATGCCCCCATAGCAGTTCCCCGGGGCGCTCCGCCCCTCTTTTATGATGCCTTCCGTAAAGCTGCAGCGGATTCCATGGGCATCCTTTTCATTGACGCCCACAATGCCGCCTAAATACCGATAGTCGACAAAGTCCTTCAGCTCAAGCCCTTTGGCCGTGAGGTTTTTTAAGGTGCCTTCATTCCTTCCGGCCCCGCCTCCGACAGCCAGATCCTTCCCGGTACTTTCAATCTCCGGCAGATAGGTCAAAACAGCCGCTTCCACAGTTCCCCGGTTTTTCCCGGCAATTCCGCCGAAGGTGTCCGAATCTCCGGATAACATTACATTTCCCAAAGGCATGCTTCCGGAAATTTGGCCGTCGTTCACGGCGCAAACGGCTCCGATCTCCGCTCCTTCCGCCTGCTTCCTGCGGCTGCGGATCACCAGCTGCTGTCCTTTCAGGGTAGTTCCCACCGTACAGTCTTGAATCACACCCTGGTTTTCCGCTGCAATTCCTCCGGCATAGCCGCCGTCACTGATCACATTTCCCAGATTCTGGCATTCCGACAGGGTAATCCCCGCCTGATTCACGGCCACAATCCCGCCGGCCGGGCCACGGTTGGCTTTTACCTCCTGGCCCCGGTTCCTGGCCCGGGTAATCCCTCCGCCGGCTTCTCCGGCAATCCCGCCGGCCATGCCTTCCGACGCCTGTACCAGGGCTGCCCGGTTGGTCAGATATCCCTCTTGCGCGCTTAAGGAGCCATTGTGGATTCCCACAATCCCGCCGACTTTTTCCCGGCCTGTAATTGATACTCCTTCGTTTACCGCCACCGTTTCCTCAGTCCCGGCTCCCGAACCACTGCCTGTTCCGCTTCCCGAACCGCTGCCTGCGTTCGATGCCTGAATCCGAATGCTGCCGGACCGGTCGTTCCTGCCTACAATCCCTCCGATTCCGATGCCGTTATTTCCGGTAATCCTCCGTTCTGCCTGACTGGTGTCCGCCAGAACCTCCACCTTTCCGGCATTGACTCCCGCAATGCCGCCCGCATAGTCTCCGGCCGCGGTAATATTCGCTTCGTTCCGGTTTCCGGAAAGGACGGCGCCTTTCATATTATAGCCTGTAATGCCGCCCACATAGCTGCCGCCGGAAACGGTACGCCCGCTCTGGGTGTAGCAGTCCGCAATCGTCCCCGAAACATATGTTTGTTCTCCTTGGGTACGAGAGTATCCGCGAGGTTCGGAATCCTCGGAAAGGTTCAGCCCTGCAATGCCGCCGATATAATCCAAAGCGGCATTTCCGAAGTTATCCTCCAGGCCGCAGCCGAACACGCCTCCGGCATTAAATCCGACAATGCCGCCTAAGCCTACAAAGCCGTTCATACTTCCGGTATTGGCACAGTGGTCTATGACCTGGTTCTTCAGATTGGCGCTGACTACGCCGCCCACCATAAATACCCGAAGGCCCTCCAGTTCCTGTTCCTCCTCCGGCAAAAGGGGCGTATTCTGATTCCGGTTCAAATATTCCGTCAAAAGAACTCCCTGGGCCGTTGTCGGATTTCCGCCTTCATATTTTGAAATATTTCCTGCATTTTTACAGTATTTTAATACCAGAAGGCTGTCTTCCTCACAATAGCCCACCAATCCCCCCGCATAGATGCAGGACTGGATCGGGATATTGTTCCCGGCGCTGCTCAAATCATCCTCCCGGTTTCTGAAATCCGTAATCGTAAGGAGATAGGGATTTTTAGAGGGGAGGACTTTCGTCGGAATATTGCCTGCTCCAAGCTGGGGCAGCAGCGCTTTGCCCTCTTTTGCTTCCCCGTTGGCCGATGCCAGCAGGGCTTCCAAAAGGGAAACCTCCGCTCCATGGGCCTCTGTCAGCTGGTCTTTTGTATAGGTCCGCTGATAGCCGATGATACCTCCGGTATAAGCTTCTCCGGCAATGCTGCCCAGAACATTGTCCGCCCGAATATCGCCCATCTCCACATCTTCCTGCAAATCTACCACATTCGCCCCGATACAGCCGCCCACATAGTAGACGCCCTGGACGCTGGAGGGTTTGATCTCCAGGGACCCGGTTAAAATATCCGGGGACGCATTTACGCCGATGCAGCCGCCGGCCCCGTTTCCATACGCATAGATCCGGCCTCCGATTAAGGTATAATTGACATCAAGCGTGCCCTTCACATCGTTAAATCCAATGACGCCTCCGACAAAATTCCGGCCTGCCACCACGGTAGATACGGATTTCACGGTAATGGCCTGGCTGTCTTCCCCAAACAGGATCTTGCCGTTGTTGTATCCGGCCAGCCCGCCGGAACAGTCTGCGGCCGCCTCCCACTTTGTTACAATCATGTCAAAGACAGAACCGTCGTAATCCGAAAGATAGCTGGCGCAGTCCTGCAAAATGCCTTTTTCCCCATTGTACCCCGCAATGCCGCCCACATAGCGGCCATAGCCGGCCGCCACGCCGTTATTGACGCAGTTTGCAATGGTAATTTCCTCTTCCGTACCGTCGTTTTTCCCTACAATCCCCCCTACGTAATTATTTCCGATCACGTAGCTGGCATTGGTGGTCACGTCGATCCCCTCGCTTCCGACGATCGCGTTGCTCACATCGTTGGACAAACCCCCTGCAATGCCGCCCACATAGTCCGAGCCCAGGATATAGCCGCCCTTTTTTGTACTGCAGCCCGTAAGCTGGCTGCTGCTGCCGTAGCCGATAATACCGCCCACATACTGGCCCAAAAGCTTGGATAAATCCTTTTCGATATAGCGGTCCTTGGCATAGCGGCCGGATGCGCTGTAGGAATCCTTGATCCGCAAATTCCGGCCAAAGCCCAGGATTCCTCCGAAGTATCTGCCTTCCAGCAGCCCTTCTTCGTCCTTATGGGAGACGGTACAGCGAACCTGCCCGTCATTTTCACAATCCGAAAGCGCCGGAGGCTCCGAATCGGTCTCTCCCGGCTTGTAGCCGCCCCGCATCCCGCCGCCGATTCCTCCGGCAAACAGATTACCGGACACATCGGCATGGTTGGTACATTCCTTCACCACCGTCTTGCCTTCGGTCCAGGCGTAGCCGAAAATCCCGCCGATCCCGTACCGATAATCCAGCGCCAGTACCTGTGGATCCTGCCCCTGGCCTGCCGGAGGGTTCGGCAGCATTCCGTACACCTTCCCCTCCATGGTCAGCTTCTCCAGGGCGGCCTGACCGGAATCGGTTAGAGGGGTAAGGGTACCGTCCCCCTTCTTTCCCGCCAATATCCCGGCAAAACCGCCGATCCCGGCCGGGGCCTTCTCTGCTTTTCCGGCTTCTATTATGTTCCTGGAAGCCGCCAGGCAGACGGTCAGAGCCTGGTCCGTTCCTTTTATGGTAATATCGGAAAGGGTTCCGGCGCTGCGTCCGCAGAGAATCCCGACTCCGTACATATGTTCGAATTCTTCCATCGACTCCGGAGTGCCGTCCCCTCCCGTCCCGGCTAAGAAAAGCCGGGGATTCTGAAGCGACAGCTTCCGTATGGTTCCTTCCGCCTCACAAAACAGTCCCAAATACCGGCTGTAATGATCCAAGGCCCCGCCGGGATACATCTGTTCAATAGCCGGATCTGAGGGGATTGAGCCTGCACCCAGCCTGAGATTGGAAATCCTGGTCTGGTTCCCGTTTCCCTGAAGGGTATGTTTCTTGGAAAGCAGCCGGATGGCGGGAAATTCCAGTTCCGCTCCCTTTTCGTTTTCCTTCCACAAAAGGACCTTCCGATCAGCATCCCGGGCGGAAGCGGCTGCATCATACAGCCCCGTCCCTTCCGCCTCCCAGTCCATATTTCGTCCGGTCAGGGTGAACGTAGCCGTTTCTTCTTTATTATAATAGCGAAGATTGGACAAGTGACGGAATTTGGTAATTTCCGCCGATAATCCCGTAACTGCGTCCAGGCTGCTGTCCGCATACAAGGTATTCTCCGCATTGGATTTCATGGGGCTGCCGGAATTGTATTCCCGGAAATCCCCGCCCATATTTTCATAGGTAGGCTTCGCCTGAATGACCCCATAGATTTCCGGCGGATTCTCTCCCGCCGCCAATACCGGGATCTCATCTCCCAGACGGGTAATGCTGGTGCTGTACTCCCTGGCCAGCTCTTTCCCGTTTCCCTGGAGGTTCGCTGCCTCTAACCGTTCCAGCAGCTCCGCCGACATCATTCCGTCCAATACCAGGGAAAAACGGCCGTTTCGTCCGTCCGCTGCCTGATAGGTCAGAGGGAAATACCAGACGGCAGAAGTCCCGCCGATCACATTCCCGTCTTTGTCCGTCAGCGTCAGCCCGGCCATCTGATTTTCATTGGCCCCGGCCGCCCTTAACCGATACCAGTTCACCACTGTGGAAAACAGCTTCTCATCATTTTCACGATTGTAAAAAGAAATCTCGAAATCCACATCCAGGTTATCGTACTTGGAATTGCTGGCCCAGTTCAGGGACAGGGTTTCCCCGTTTACCAGGCTGATCGAAGTCACCTTCAGCTGAACCGGCTTCAGATTTACGACGTTTGTCACATCCTCCACGGAATAATAGCCCAAAAGCCGTTCCTTCCGCTTCTGGTAGTTGGTACGGTTCTCCCCATTCGAACTGATGTTCCATTCTCCTTCGGAATCCGAAGCATCGTACCCCAGGGAAAAGCATTTTGTTCCATAAAAGGCAGAGTACACCTGCCCGGTTTCTATATCAATTTCAATTGCGATGGCCGCATTCAATACATCCTTATCGTATGCGCTTCCGGAAAGCAGCCTGCGCACCAGTTCCTGGGAAGGAGACTTTGCAGGCGCCTTACTGCTGTTTAAGGTAATAGCATAAATCCGGTTCTTCTCCTTATCCCCTTCCCCGAAGGTGTCATTGCAGACCCCGTACTGGATGACTTCCTTGCGGAATTCCTCCCAGGCTCCAGAGCTGCGGTACCAGGTCAGGGCAGATTCCGCAGCCAGATAAGCCGTCTTGGCATTTGATTCATTTTTTCGAAATTCTGCCTGCTTCTGGTAACGGATTGCCGCCGGAATGGCGACCGCCGCCACAACGGCAATCAAAACCAGCACTACGATGACCTCAGTCAGCGTAAACCCTTTTTTCCAAACTTTCTTCATGTCCTACCTCATCGAGAAAATGTTACATTACGATTTTCCATACCGTTCTTACAGCTTTCCTTCCATCCCTTCCGGATCCTGGGCAAAGGTAACCGCCGTCTGCGGGGTAATCCGCCCCTCCCGGGCCAGCTGCAGGATCGCTTCATCCATCGTAATCATCCCCAGCCTGCGGTTCGTCTGCATAATGCTGGGAATCTGATGGGTCTTTCCCTCCCGGATCAGATTCCGGACAGCCAGATTGGCATGGAGCACTTCAAAAGCTGCCACCCGCCCCTGTCCGTCGGCCCTGGGCAGAAGCTGCTGGGAAATCACGGCCTCCAGCACATTGGCCAGCTGCACCCGGATCTGCTGCTGCTGGTGCGGCGGAAATACGTCGATAATCCGGTCCATGGTACTGCTGGCCCCGATGGTATGAAGGGTAGATAAAACCAAATGCCCGGTTTCCGCCGCCGTAACCGCCACGCTGATGGTTTCATAATCCCGCATTTCCCCTACCAGAATTACGTCCGGATCTTCCCGCAGGGCTGCCCGCAGCCCGTCGGCATAGCTTCGGGTATCCAGCCCGATTTCCCGCTGGTTCACCATGGACTGTTTATGGCTGTGAAGATACTCCACCGGATCCTCCAGGGTAATAATATGGGCGTCCCGGCAGGTATTCACCTTGTCAATAATCGCCGCCAGGGTCGTGGACTTTCCGCTACCGGTAGGCCCTGTGACCAAAACCAGCCCCCGTTTGCGCTGATACAGCTCTATAATGGATGCAGGAACCCCCAATTCCTCCGGAGCCGGAATCCGCTCCGTCACCAGACGAAGGGCCAGGGCTGCCGCCCCCTGCTGTTTGAAGACATTCACCCGGTATCTTCCGGCTCCGGGAATGGAACAGGCCATATCAAACTCACCCCGTTCCCGGAATTTTTCCAGCTGCCCTTTTTCCAGGATCTGTTCCGCAAAGCCCATGGTGTCCTCCGGACACAGCGCATTTGATTCTATGGTATGAAGCCTTCCGTGCACCCGCATTTTCGGCGGAATCCCCACGGTTAAATGCACATCACTGGCCCCCGCTTCGGCGGCTTTTCGTAAAATCTCCTCTAACTGCATAGCTCCTCCTCCCTTCTCCATTCTTCCCTATTCTCATAATAGGAACGTTTATCCTCATACATCCGGCTGTCGGCCCTGGCAATCAGCTGATCCAGATCCCCCCGGCTGTTGGAACACCACACACTTCCCACCGCCATCAGGGCGCCCATTTCCTCCGCCTTTCTCTTCAGGGCCGCTGCCTTTCTTCCCAGCTCCTGCTTTGGCATACCCGTACCCAGAGCCAGGAACTCGTCGCCGCCAATCCGAAACAGTGCGTAGCCCTTCAGTTCCTCCTGCAGGCAGCAGCAGGCACGCAGCAGCAGATCGTCTCCGGCCTGATGCCCCTTGGTATCATTCACCTTCTTTAACCCCATTACATCGCAGTACAAAATCCCGATACTTTCCTCCGAATCCAGGGAGGCTATGTATTCATGCATGGCATGGCGGTTCCCGATTCCCGTCAGCTGGTCGTAATAGCTCATCTGCTCCAAGCTTTTTACCAGATTCCTCCGGCGCAGCAGGGAAACGATAAAATGCCCCATAATCTGAAATACCGTTGCGATATTTCCCAAAAATTCTTCCGGGGGATTATCCGCCCCGTAAAATCCAATAATTTTCTTTTCCATCACCAGTGGGCTCACCACAAGAGAACGTATATTCTGCGGATATAAATAATGATAAATCTCCGGCTCTTCGTCTTTCACCGCCTCAATGTCCTGGATTATAACATTCTCCCGGTTTTTAAATTTCCGGTACCAGCCCTGTAATACCTTTAACGAAACACTTTCCAGGTTCTCTTTCTGCACACTGATGCCCCTGGCGCACCATTCATATGTATTCGAAAGCTTTCCCGCCGCGTTTTCTTCAAAAATATAGACCCTGTCGCTCTTGAGAAACTGTCCCAGATATTCCAGGAAAACCGCGATGGACTTCTCCGGGGTCTCCGCCTGAAGGGAAACCCGAAGCAGCTCGTTAATCATGGCCTCCTTGCCGTAAAATTCCATTTCTGATTCCTTCTGCCACCGAATTTCTCCCCGGTCTATGGCCAGTTCAAAGCGGCAGGCACGCCCATCTGCCTCGATCCGGGTACATTTACGGTCCAGCACCTTCCCCAGGATCGGATGGCACTGGCGCCATTCCAGGAATTCTCCTTCCTGAAGCTTTCCATTATCGCAAATCGTACAGGGCCTGGAATAGCCCTGCAGGATCTCGTAGCATTTCCTGCCCTGGTATTCCTTTCGCCCCAGGCCGAATTCCTCTCTGGCCCTTCGGTTCATGTAAAGCAACTCATAGCTGTTCATATCCATCATATAGACAATCTCGTTCAGATTCTCATACATCTCCCATATTTTTCTCATGTTTTTCTCCTATGCAGTAAATTATTTTTTTGAGGGATTCTGGATTTTCCGGTTGACATAACGCTCTGTTTTCACAATCGCTTTTTGAAAATATAATATAATACATTTTCTTATTTTTGAAGACATTTGGAATGCTTCGCAGTTTTTTAGGTATCCTTGTTTATTCTCTGCCAAATTCTGATATGTACGAATATTCATACATACTTTTGGACATTATACTCGGATATTCATACATAGTCAAGTCCTTCTTTCCAACCTACAATGAATTAAAACCGATAAGAGGAGATCTTGTTTTGATTAGCTATCAGCCATTGTTTCAAACCATGAAAGAGAAAAAAATAACTTCATACCGACTTGAAAAAATGGGCTTTTCCAGAGCTACTTATTATTCCATACAAAAAGGCAACAGTGTTTCCACAAATACCATCAATCAACTCTGCAAGTTGCTGAAATGCAGTGTGTCCGACGTGATCGAATATATCGACGAAGGAGAGTAAATATTTATTTACTGCACTGGAAAAATAAATGCCTTCTGCAGGCATATTTCATTTTTATTATATATCACTTTTTTCTTGTTGGCAATCCCCTTTTTTTCCGGAAATCAGATTCTCATATTGGATAAGCTGACGGCTTTTTCCGGCTAAAACCGCAATATTCCAATCATTCTTTCCAATTTCAGGGGTTTTTTTTTCGTACCATAAATCAAATTGCACAAAGGCAGGTGTATCATTTGGCACAAAAAACCGCGCCGCCGTCCTCTCTTGGAGATTCCGGCCCGGCGCGGTTATTCATGCCTGATCAGCGGATAAAATTCGTCCTCTTCCGCGGTTCTTCTTCCGGCAGCGGAATCCCGGCTGCCTTCCCGGCTTCTATGGACTTTAAGAGCCAGGCCATATTATTGCCCAGTACGCGCATGGTCTGCAGCCCCTCTTCGTCCTTTTTCACATCCTCCGGACAGCTTCCGTGCACCATATTCCAATATTGGGAGGAAACCACCATCATATTGGAAATGGAAAAATACTTGTTCAGCATATCCAGGGTTGCCGTTGTCCCTGCCCGCCGGGCCGAAGCCACCGCCGCCGCCGGCTTATAGGCAAAACAATTCCCGGCATAAAACATCCGGTCCAAAAAAGAGACAATGGAACCGTTGGGAGAAGCGTAATACACCGGAGAGCCTACCACCAAACCGTCGGCCTGCTCCATTTTCTCCAGAGCTTCATTCACCGGGTCATCGGCAAAGATACAGCGTCCCGTCTGTTTGCAGGCCCCGCAGGCTGTACAGCCCGCAACAGGCCCCTTTCCCATCTGGATCAGCTCCGTCTCTATGCCGTTGGCCAAAAGGGCTCCCGCCACCTCATTCAGGGCCGTATAGGTACATCCCTGTTCATGGGGGCTTCCGTTCAGTAAAATCACTTTCATAAAGCTCCTCCTTCTATATAAATGCATTCCTGTTTTGCTGCCTTACCGGTTATGCCAACCGTTTCGGCATCAATCAAATTTAAATCCTGCCAGCAAATCCCCCAGGCTGGTGGAAGCATTCTCCTTGGAAATGTATTCCGTGGTCTGGGAGGGACGCTCCACATCCACCATCTCCTCTTCCAGGGCTCTCATACTAAGGCTGACCTTATTGTCATTGGTATTCAGAATCTTTACCTTCACCTTCTGGCCCACCGACAGAACCTCCGAGGGCTTTGCAATCCGTTTCTGGCTGATTTGCGAAATATGCACAAGTCCGCTGATCCCGTCCCCGATATCCACAAATGCGCCGTAGGGCATCAGGCTTTCCACTACGCCTTCTAAAATGCTGCCCGGCACCAGCATGGAAATCTTATGATTATGTTCCTCTGCGGCCTTCTCCCGCAGAATCACCTTGGCAGACATTACCAGTTTCTTCTTGGACTCCTCCACGGTAATTACACGTACCACAAGCTCCTTCCCAAGCCAGGAATCATCCACTTCCACATAAGACAGGGCCAGCTGGGATGCGGGAATAAAGCCCCGGATGCCTTCCACATAAGCCACCACGCCGCTGGGCACGATTCCTGCCACCTTCACCGGAAGCTCCGTTTCCTGTTCCTGATATTCTTTCAGCTTATCCCAGGACAGCACGTCATTGGCTTCCTTCCTGGACAGCCGGATATTGCCTGCCCCGTCGTCGGTCTTCACTACGGCGGCTTCCAGCACATCCCCGGGCTTTACTTCCTCCAGGATCTGAAATCCCGGATCGTTGCTGAGATCTGCAGCCTTAATAATTCCCGGCGCATAATATTTCAGATCCAGGGTCACTTCTTCTTCATTCACATCAATGACAGTTCCGGAAATTATATCCCCTACATTAATTTTACGGAAGGAGGCTTCCAATTCCTCCTTGTAATCTTCCATGGTTTCTTTCGTTTCCATTGAATTCATCTCCTTTACAGCTCTTTCTAACACTTTATCATAGGCAGAAAATTTTTACAAGTTTTCTCTTGCATATTTTAGAAAATGTGTTATAATAAAGAAAGTCGGTGGTTCGTAACGAATCATTACCCGATCTGCAGGCATAGTTCATCGGTAGAATACAAGCTTCCCAAGCTTGGGAGGGGGGTTCGATTCCCCTTGCCTGCTCTTTTCAACTCCTTGGTTACAGGGAGTTTTTTCTGCATAATCCACATTTCCGCCGCTGCTTTTGCTGTATTTCAACCTTTTTCCATTCCTTTTTCCAACAAAAAAATGCCCCGGGGATTCCAAACCACCAAAACATCCCGTGATTCGGAAACTGCCCGAAGCATCCGTTCCTTTTCTCTAATCCGATTCTTTCACAAATTCTCCCAGCCGGGCGGCAGAACTGGAAATATCCGAAAGGGCTGCCGTAATTTTCCCGGTTGTAGCCACCTGGATGCCGGCCACATTGCTGGCATCCTCCACGGCCTCCGTCACTTTTTCAAAAGCCCCGGTAATTCCAAGCAGAGACTGGCTGATCTCTTTCGCCGAACTGCCGCTGACCTGGGCCAGCTTGCCCATTTCCCCGGCCACAACCGCAAAGCCCCTTCCGGCTTCTCCGGCCCGGGCCGCTTCAATCGAAGCATTCAACGCAAGGATATTGGAGCGGGAGGCGTTGCCCTGGATTGCTTTTACCATACCGGAGGCCGTTGCCACCTCATCCTTTACCTGGTCAAAAATCTGCTGGATATTTCCCAGCTTTTCTGCCAGACGGGCGGCTTCCTCGGCAATCTCTCCCACATTATCCCTGGACTGCTGCAGGTTGGAATCCAGGGTTGAAATGGATTCGTTTACTTTCTCCTGCTGCTCCAGCGAAAAGGCACAGGCCACCACACCGACCACCTCTCCGCCTTCATAGATCGGGGTCAAAATGCCCTTAATGGGAATGCCGAACATTTCCTTCGGTAAGATACTCACATCCTGGACGCCCTTTTCCATAGCCTCCAACATATTTCGGTGGGCCGGATTATTCCAATCCAGGTCTACGCCGGGCAATGCGGAGGGCATCGTGAAATGCTTTCCCTGCCATACGTTGATGACCCTGGTTCTGTCACACAGGGAAATCTGCATATCCTTCCCCGTAATCTCCTTCATCAACGGCAATGCAATTTCCAGACTTTCTATCGTTCTGCTTCCCATGGCTCCCATCCTTTCTTTTCCTGCTTTTCCTTTTGTTTCGATTGTTTTCCTCTTTTTGGCTTCTTTTATACCAACATATATTCGATCGTTTTCCTCTTTTTAGCTCCATCTATACAAACACATGTTCGATTTCTGCTAAATATCCAGCTTCAGCTGCATTTCTTCTTCGGCCTGCTGCTTAAATTCCTCCAGCTGATCCGCATCCAGAACCGGAAGCTCCTCTACCGACTGGACGCCGAAGCTTCTTAAAAAATCCTCCGTGGTTCCAAAAAGCAGCGGGCGCCCCGGCGCATCCAGCCGTCCCAGCTCACATACCAAATGATATTCGATCAGCTTATTCACCGCATGGTCACTGGAAACACCCCGGATCTTCTCGATCTCCAGCTTCGTAATCGGCTGCTTATAGGCGATAATTGACAAGGTTTCCAGCAAAACATCCGTCAATACATGGCGCTTGGGCTGCTTTGCCACCCGGATCAGGTAATCATACAGCTCCGGCTTGGTGCAAAGCTGAAACGCTCCCTCCAGTTCTATGATCTGGATGCCCCGCTCCTCCCGCTCATACTGCTCCATCATATCGTGTACCAGACGGCAGACATCCTCCTCCGTCACCTCCAAAGCGGCTGCCAGCTTGGCTGCTTCCACTGACTCCCCCATGGTAAACAAAATCGCTTCAATCGCCGCCTGATATTTTCGTTTTTCTGTCATGATAAAACTCCGTCTCTATGTAATACGCCTTGGGTCACGCCGCTGCCTCCCGGAAGGTAATCTGAATATCGTCGAAAATAAATTCCTGGGAAATCCCGATTTTCCCCACCTTCATCAGCTCCAGGATTGCCAAAAAAGTAACGATCACTTCCATTTTACTGCTTTGGGCCATCAGCAGCGCCCGGAAGCTAAAGGCACGGTGCTGCTTCGCGTACTCCTCCACGTAAGTCATTTTTTCCTCCAGGGATACTTCTTCTTTCTCAATCTTCCCGAATTTGGAACGGACCGGATCGATCTTGTCCACCTGTTTTTTCATAATGGACTTAAAGATCATGTTCAGCCGGGAAAGGGTTAGGTCTGAAATCAGCTCCTTTAAATCCACCGGCTCCTCATATTCCAGCACTTCTTTTGGAATCGTAGGCATTTTAAAAAGGACGCGCTGGGCGTCTACCTGCCGGTCCCGCAGCTCATAAGAAATGCACTTGTACATTTTGTATTCCAGAAGCTTCTGCACCAGCTCTGCCCGGGGATCCTCTTCTTCCTCGTCCTTTTCCTCGGCAGGCAGAAGCATCCGGGATTTGATATCAATCAAGGTTGCGGCCATCACCAGGAATTCACTCATAATATTCAGATCCTGCCGTTTCATTTCGCCGATATACTCCAAATATTGATTGGTAATCTCCACAATCGGAATATCGTAAATATTTACTTTATTCTTTTCCAAAAGGTGCAAAAGCAAATCCAAAGGCCCTTCAAACACCTGCAGTTTCACTTTTAAATCTAAATTCATATCCTCCACCTATCTGTTCCGGGCTTCCCGGCCTTATTTCATTTTACTCGTTTCCGCCTTGTTTTTCAAGAACATTCGGCAGCAGTTTTACGGAAACCAGTTCCGCCCGGTTGAAAATCCGGATATGGAAGGTATGGGTGCCCAGCCCCCGGCTGATAATCACCCGTTTTCCTCCAATCTCATGACAGCCGTCGTTGTATTTGGGAAACAGGGTAAGCTGGGGGGAAATTACGCTTCCGATCCCCGGAAGCCGTATCAGCCCTCCATGGTTATGGCCGCAAAAGGTCAGATCTGCCCCCCAGGCGGCATACCTTTCACTATACGCCGGGTTATGGGCCAGCAGCAGCTGAAAGCCCTCCGCTGCTTTCCCCAAAAGCCCCGGGATACAGCGGTCATTCATCGGAACATCTGTTCTAAGATAGTAATCAAGGCTTAGCTCCAGTCCCGCAAAATACAAATCGTCTTCTCCGATCCGCACTTTGCGGTTTTCATTCCGCAAAAAGCAAATCCCTAGCTTTTCCGCCTCCTGCAAATATTTCCGGAATTCATGGGAAACGTAAACCCGCCGTTTGGCTGCCCGGCTCTCATGGTTTCCGAAAGCATAATAAACCGGGGCAAGGGCCGCAAGCTGTTTCAGAGTATTTAAGGCCCGGGCATAGCTGTCCGGATACTTTGAAACAATCAGGTCCCCTGCAATTAAAATGAACTGGGGCTTTAAATCCCGAATTTCGGAAATCAGCCTGACGTTATCTTTTCCGTAAGTAAATCCATGCAAATCTGCAAGCACTACAAACTGATGTTCTTCCTTTAGCTTCCCCGTTGGGACCTCATAGCAGGTAACCCCGAACTTTTTCAATTCCCAATACTGCCACAGGGCGTAGCATCCTGCTATCCCGGCAAACATCCCAGCAATCCAAATCATATCATCTATCCTTTTTTAGCATATTTTACCCAATTGGGGATTAAAATATAAAGAAACCCTTTGGAGGTTTAATATGTATCGTTTCTTATCTCTTATACTCTCCGCAAGCCTGCTTTCGTTCGGGCCGGTTTCCCATAAGATTCCCCCGGCCCTGACCGGTGCAGCGGCGCTTTCCGCTTCCAACATCATTTTCATGGAGGAACCGACGCCCTCCGCCGATGCGGCGCTTTCCGCTTCCGACACGGTTCTCATGGAGGAACCGGCGCCTCCGGCCGATGGCGTGACGGTTACCGCCCCCAGCGCCCTTTTGATGGAAGCGTCCACCGGGACGGTCGTCTATGAAAAAGATGCCCACACCCAGCTCCCGCCAGCCAGCATTACAAAAATCATGACTTTAATCCTGATCTTCGATGCCCTGGAGAAAGGCTCCATTCATCTGGAAGACACGGTGACCGTTTCCGAATATGCCGCCAGCATGGGCGGTTCCCAGGTATTTTTAGAGCCCGGGGAAACCCAGACCGTGGATACCATGATCAAATGTATCTCTGTGGCAAGCGCCAATGACGCCTGCGTGGCCATGGCCGAATTCATCTGGGGAAGCGAACAGGAGTTTGTGGCTCAAATGAACAAGAGAGCCAAGGAGCTTGGCATGGACAATACCAATTTCGTCAACTGCTGCGGCCTGGACACCGACGGCCATGTAACAACGGCCTACGATGTGGCCCTGATGTCCCGGGAGTTGATTACCCGTTACCCCCAAATACATAATTACTGTACGATTTGGATGGAAAACATCACCCATGTCACCCGAAAAGGCTCCAGCGAATTCGGCTTAACCAACACCAACAAGCTCATCCGTCAGTACGAATACGCCACCGGGCTGAAAACCGGTTCCACTTCCCTGGCAAAATACTGTGTTTCCGCTACCGCCGAAAAAAACGGCCTGAAGCTCATTGCCGTCATCATGGCCGCCCCGGATTACAAGGTCCGTTTTGCAGACGCCACCAGCCTTTTGAATTATGGGTTCGGCAAATGCCAGGTCTATCAGGATGAAAACGACGAGGAGCTTCCCTCCCTAAACGTAACCGGAGGGGTTGCCGACACGGTCCCGCTGCAGTACGAAAACAGCTTCGGCTACCTGGACGTGACCGGGGCAGACCTTAGCGCCGTTACAAAGGAGATCCAGCTTCCGGAAACCGTGGCGGCCCCCGTCCGGAAATCAGACCCGGCCGGAAAAGCCGTGTATAAATTAAACGGCGCAGAAATCGGCAGCGTCAACATCCTGTTTCAGGAATCCGTTGCGGAAGCTCATTTTAAAGATTATTTCCTGCGGATGCTGGGTTTTCTGCTGCCCTAACCCTTCCCGGCGCAAGGCCAGACCCACAACCGGAGGGCAAGGCCAGACCCACAGCCGGGTCGGATGGGCAGCCAAACCGACAACCTGATCGGTCGGGCAGCCAAATCGACAACCTGATCGGTCGGGCAGCCAAATCAACCGTCCGGCCCAACGGCGCTTCCTCCTACACCAGCGGTGCGACCAAACGCAGCACGCTTAGGATTACCCGCTTGACCCAGGGCTGTTTTTTACAGAACTCCAAGGTGATCTCCCTGGACTTTGCGAAGGTGTCAAGGGCATCCTCCTTCACCTTCCGCACCGCCTTGGAATTGTACATCCAGACTCCGCATTCAAAATGCAGATAGAGGCTGCGGTAGTCCATATTGATACTGCCCACCGTCGCAATCCGGTCGTCGCAGACAAAGGACTTGGCGTGGATAAAGCCCGGCAGGTACTGATAGATGCGGATGCCGCATTCCAGAAGCCTCTGGTAATAGGACTGGCTCATCCAGAACACCAGTTTCTTATCCGGGATTTCCGGCGTTACAATCCGCACATCCACGCCGCTCTTGGCCGCATTCCTCAGATAGGTCAGCATTTCATTATCCAGGATCAGGTAGGGCGTGAAAATATAGACGTAATCCCGGGCATGGCCAATGATATTCATATAGACGTTTTCCCCCACCTTCTCACCGTCCAGCGGGGAGTCTCCATAGGGCTGCACATAGCCGTCCGCTTCAAAGGGCTTTTTCTGGTACTGCTTTGGATGGTAATCCACATAATTTTCCGAAGAATGGTTGATGTAATTCCACATTTCCAAAAACATCACCGTAAAGCTCCAGACCCCTTCCCCTTCCAGACGGATCCCGGTATCCTTCCAATAGCCGAACCGCTCAATTTCGTTGATGTATTCATCCGCCAGGTTCAACCCTCCGGTATAGCCCACCGTACCGTCCACCACAAAGATTTTCCGGTGATCCCGGTTATTCATAATAATGGACATCAGGGGGCGCAGCTTATTAAAGGCCACGCACTTGATCCCCAGCTCCCGCATCTGCAGGAAAAAATTATTGGGCAGCGTAGTGACGCATCCGAAATCATCGTAAATCAGCCGGACATCCACTCCCTGCTTCACTTTTTTCTTTAAGATTGTTAAAATCCTGTCAAACATCAGGCCATCCGCAATGATGAAATACTCCAGAAAAATAAAGTGCTTCGCTTTTTCCAAATCTGCAATCATATCCGGAAACATCAATTCCCCGCAGGGATAATATTTTACGGAGGTATTGGTATATACCGGAAAATCCGACCAGTCCGAAATATATTTGGACTGGTTTGCAATGCTCTTGGCTTCCCGGTAGATCTCTTTTTCCAGGTGTTTGTGATCCGGCAGGAATTCCTTCAGCTCCTGATGTACCCGCTCCATGCCCTCCCGGGTCTTTTTCGTCAAAACGGAACGGCCGAACACATAGTAAATACACACACCCATCACCGGAAAGCTTAAAATCACAAAGGTCCAGACAATTTTATAAGCCGGATTGCTCCATTGATTGATGATATAAAGCACCACTATGGTACCTGCTACCTGAAACAAGATATTAATAAAGGAATATTCGATACTGAATCGGTAAACCAAAAAAAACATCCAGCAGAACTGGATCAGGACCGCCAGCCCTACCACCAGCACTCTTCCCAAAAGTACCTTCTTTACCTTCTGCACCGCTACCGTATCCTTTGGATTCTTCATACTGCACCTGCTTTCCCGCCGCTGTCCGTCCCATCCGGGCAATCCCGGAGAAATTTTCGGAAGACTTCCGACAGACAGCGGTTCCTTTCTTCTGTAACTTATAATGTATCACAATAATCTTCCAATGTCCACCATTCCCCATCCTTGTTTTTGCCTGGGCAGCCCCAGGTCCACTGCCCGCTCATACAGCCGCAGCTTTACGTCCTTGGGCGAAAAACGGGGATATTTGCTAAGGAGCAGCGCTACGGCCCCGCTGATAATCGGAGCCGCCATGGACGTCCCGCTCTTTCTGGCATAGGGGACGCCGGTGTGGGAGCAGCTGATAATATTCGTCCCCGGCTCCACCAGCTCCGGCTTTACAATACAGGAATCCGTGGGCCCCTGGCCGGAATAATCCGGCTTCAGCCCCTGGCCGCCCAGTTCTTCCTTTCCGTCGTCAAAGCAGCCCACCGTTATTACCTTCCGGCTGATCCCCGGAATCGTAACGCTGCCACGCCTGGGCCCGTTGTTCCCGGCTGCCGCCACCACCACAATGCCGCTGTCCCAGGCATAATCCACCGCCTTCAGCATCTGGACCCGCTCTTCGCTTCTGGCGCTTAACACCATACCCACGGAAATATTGATTATGCGGATGCAGTACTCCTCCTGATGCTCCACCAGCCAGTGAATCCCCCGTACCACGCTCTCCGTATTACCGTTTCCCTTCTGATCCAGCACCTTTATCGCCAGTAAATGGCAGGCCGGGGCAATCCCCGCATACTGTCCCCGGGAGCGCAGGCCGCTGCCGCCGATAATGCCGGCCACATGGGTTCCATGTCCGTTGTCATCGTAGCGTCTTTCCCGGTAGCCGATATAATCCCGAAATCCCGCCACTCTATGTCGAAAATCTGCATGCTCCGCAATTCCGGTATCCATAATGGCCACACCCACTCCCTCTCCGAAGTAGCCGCGGCGATAGGCATAAGAAGCATTTATGATTTTTTTTACTCTATCCATAGTTTCCTTTTTATTTTATCATATGCAAAATCCGAAAAAGCTGATACACCAAAGACCGGGGCGGAACAGCCTGTTCCCGTTGCTTCGATAAAACACAGGATAAACAGCCTGTTCCCGTTACTTCGATAAAATTTCAAAGGAAAGAGCCTGCTCCCGGCCAATTCCGGCCAAAAACAGGCTTTTTCTACTTCTAAAATCTCTATTCTTTTTCTTTGGCAGGCACATCCTTTATACTGAAGCTGATGCGACCCATTTTATCCTTTCCAAGACAGATTACCGTCACCTTATCTCCCAGGGTCAGCACATCTTCCACCCGGTTGATCCTGTGCTTGGAAATCTTGGAAATATGCACCATTCCTTCCTTGCTGGGCGCAAATTCCACAAAAGCGCCGAATTCCTTAATACTTACGACTTTTCCGGTGAAAATCTGTCCGGCTTCAAAATCCGTGGTAATCATCCGTACCATTTCCACGGCCTTGTCCATCATTTCCCGCTCGGTTCCGCAGATGGATACTGCCCCGTCGTCGGAAATATCAATCTTAACCCCGGTCTGTTCAATGATCGCATTGATGGTCTTCCCGCGCTGTCCAACCACGTCTCCGATCTTCTGGGGATCAATCTGGATCTGAATGATCTTCGGGGCATAGGGGCCTACTTCCTTCCTGGGCTCTGCAATTGCCTTGGACATTACTTCATCCATAATAAACAGCCTTGCTTCCCGGGTTCTGGCAATCGCTTCTTCCACGATCGGCCTGGTAAGCCCGTGAATCTTAATGTCCATCTGGATGGCTGTAATACCGTCCCGGGTTCCGGTCACTTTAAAGTCCATATCTCCGAAGAAGTCTTCCAGTCCCTGGATATCCGTCAGGACAATGTAATCCTCATCGGTCTCCCCGGTTACCAAACCGCAGGAAATCCCGGCTACCATCTTCTTAATGGGAACCCCGGCTGCCATCAGCGCCATACAGGAAGCGCAGGTGGATGCCATGGAGGTCGAACCGTTGGACTCAAAGGTCTCGGATACGGCACGAATCGCATAGGGGAATTCCTCTTCGCTGGGCAGTACCGGAATCAGGGCACGTTCTGCCAATGCCCCGTGTCCGATCTCCCGGCGTCCCGGCCCGCGGCTGGGCTTCGTCTCCCCAACGGAATAGCTGGGGAAATTATAGTGATGCATATAACGCTTATTTACTTCGTTCTCGTCCAATCCGTCAATCCGCTGTACCTCGGACAAGGGCGCCAGTGTTACCACGTCGCAAATCTGGGTTTGTCCTCTGGTAAACATTGCGGAACCGTGAACTCTCGGGATCAGATCTATTTCCGCAGCCAGCTTCCGGATCTGGTCAATGGCCCGTCCGTCCGGACGCTTCCGGTCTTTTAAAATCATCTTGCGGACCGTCTTCTTCTGATACTGGTAAACGGCTTCTCCTAAAACCTCCAGCCATTCTTCCTTCTCTGCAAAGGCTTCCTCCAGCCGTTCGGTCAGCTTCTGGATATTGGCTTCCCGGGTCTGCTTATCATCGGTGAATACGGCTTCCTCCATCTCTGCCGGAGGTACCAGTTCCTTGATCGCCGTAAACAACTCTTCCGGTACGGCACAGCTGGTATAAGTATGCTTCTCCTTCCCAATCTCCGAAACAATCTGATTGATAAAGGCAATCAGCTGCTGATTGATTTCATGGGCCATATAAATGGCTTCGATCATTTTTGCTTCCGGTATCTCATTGGCTCCGGCTTCAATCATAATTACTTTTTCCGCCGTAGACGCCACGGTAAGGTTCAAATCCCCGTTTTTCCACTGTTCCTGGGAAGGATTGACAATAAATGCACCGTCAATCATCCCGACCTGGGTTGTGGCGCAGGGGCCGGCAAAGGGAATGTCGGAAATGCTGGTGGCAATGGCAGAGCCCAGCATGGCCACCAACTCCGGACGGCACTGGGGATCTACACTAAGAACCAGGTTATTTAAGGTTACGTCATTCCGGTAATCCTTCGGAAACAAGGGCCGCATGGGACGATCGATTACACGGGCCGTCAGCACCGCATTTTCGGAAGCCTTTCCTTCTCTCTTATTAAAACCGCCGGGAATCTTTCCTACGGCATACATCTTTTCTTCAAACTCTACACTTAAGGGGAAGAAATCTATTCCTTCCCGGGGCTTGTCAGAAGCCGTCGCCGTAGACAGCACCACCGTATCCCCATAATGCATAAACGCCGCACCGTTTGCCTGTGCCGCTACCCTGCCTACTTCTACGGTTAATGTCCGTCCGGCAAGCTCCATGGAATAACTCTTGTACATATTCGTATCTCCTCTTCATTTTTAGTTCAGACAGAAGATACCGAAACTACTGATACGGGCAGAACATTCCCTCCCTCGGAAGGGCGCAGTAAAAACTGCTTTTTCTTTCCTCAAAAATGCTTTCTGCACATATCAGTGGTCTCGGATCCTATCTTCTGTCAGGTTACTCGAAAATAGAGCGGACAACTCCGCTCTATTTATCCTGAGTAGTTCTTTCCTATTGATAATTATTTATCAATCATTCCTGTGCATAAAAATTATTTCCGGATACCTAAACGCTCAATCAGAGAACGATATCTCTCGATGTCAACCTTCTTCAAATAGGAAAGAAGACCACGTCTCTGTCCTACCATCTTAAGGAGACCTCTTCTGGAATGATGATCCTTGGGATGCTCTTTCAGATGCTCTGTCAGCTCCTGAATTCTTGCGGTCAGAATCGCAATCTGCACCTCCGGTGAACCGGTATCGCCCGGTGTTCTTGCATATTCGGCAATAATTGCCTGCTTCTTTTCTTTTGCTATCATATTGATAACCTCCTTTTTTGTAAATCGCCCATTTTCCTAAAATGCAAAATATTAAGTAAGGGTCGGAGTATCCGTTTACTGAATATGGGCTTTTCTACATTTTAGTTTCCGGCAGCCCGCTGTGCACACTCGGAAGCCTTCTACCATGTCCGCAAGCGGACACGGTCCCTCCGGGGGATGCACACTCGCTGCGCTCGGCGCGGTATTATTCGCACTAAGTTCATGCCGTGCCTTTGGCACGCATTCACTAAGTGCTCATATTATACCATAGCCCTTGTTGGTTGTAAACTGTTTTTTAATCGCCTAACAGACGGGTTACGCAGGCGGGGGTACGATAGAACGCATTGGAAATCTTGATGCCGCTCTTGGGGGTGCTTGCGTGTACGACCTGGCCGTTGCCGATGTAGATTGCCACATGGTTGATACCGCTGCCGTTGCTGTAGAAGAACAAATCACCCGGCCTTGCTTCGGAAGCGCTGACGCGGGTACCGTAACCGGCCTGTGCGCTGGCCTTATGGGGCAGGTAAATACCGTACTGCTCATAGATCCGCATGGTAAATCCGGAACAGTCCACACCGTTGGTCAGGCTTGTCCCTCCCCAAACGTAACGGTTTCCGATAAACTGGCAGGCATAGTTCACCAATGCAACCCGGACATCGGACACGCCTTCTCCATAGCGTACTTCCGTCATGGTCATAGCCTTGGGCAGCTGCTCGGACAGGTCTACATATTCGGAATAGACGTAGCATTCATCGCCGTCCAAATCTACCTTCACCCATTCTCCCTGATCTTCGATCACAAGGATATCCTCTCCTTCCGGCATTGCCGTCCAGATGGTACAATCCGTATTGGGCTCCGTACGCAGATATACGGTCTGTGTATTCGTCGTTGCAACGGTGGTCTTCACTTCCTGAGCCCGTGCCGCAGCCGCTTCTCCGGTCAAAAGGTACTCGCCCTTCACATAACCGGTTACCTTCCCGGACTGGATCTTGTACCATTCCCCTTCTGCCTCTAAAATCTCACAGCCGCCGTCCTTGGTAAGCTTCCCTACCAGATCATATTCTTCCCCGGCGCCCTCCCGGACATTCAGGTGATTCTCTACATTTGCAACTCCCAAATTCGTATATCCGCAGATCGTTGCCGGAGCTGCCGGCTCCTGTACCGCTGCTTCCGGCGCCGCCTGTACTTCCGGCGCTGTTGTCCCGGCTTCCGGCCCTCCGGTCATGGACAGTGTCTCTGCCGTTTTATTTAAATTGGTCTGTACTGCCAAATTATCACCAAAAACTGCGGAAATCCCCGCGTTCACACCTGCTGCATAGCTGGGGAATGAACTCACCGATACCAAAACCGCTGCTGCCATAGCTATCATCAAACTCTTCTTATTTCTCATCTTCGGCCTCCTGACTGAATCACTTTGCAAGAAAAAACAGTAGGATTATTTCATATCCTACTGTTATCTTTGCCATTATAGCAACAAAGTATCATTCTGTCAACACTTTTGTAATATTTATGTAACATTTCGTAACAGTTTCGGTTGCTGTTCCCTCCTGGGCCGTGCACTGCGCTGCACGGCCACAGGCCAATACAGTAAGGAAGCCAGAATCCGGCCTCTTTCCGAATAGTGGGAACCATTATCCCTTTTCTATAGTTCAAAATCTTCCTCGGGATCCTCATCCAGTATGGAAAATGCAATATTGGTAGCATGGTCGGCAATCCGCTCCAGGCCCGTCACCATGTCGGTATAAATCACCCCTGCCTGAGGGCTGCATTTCCCTTTGGCCAGCCGTCGTACATGGGATTTCTGCAATGACCGTTCCAGTTCGTCAATTTCATTTTCCAACGCCAGGATCTGATCCAGGTGCTCCTTTTTCCCGGTACTGAACATTTCCATGGACATGGTAAGAATTTCCCTGACTTTTTCATACATCTCCAGCAGCTCTTTCGAACCCTTTTTGGTAAATTCCAGCCCGTCTTCCGTAAAGGAAACTGCGGCATCCGCGATGTTCTCCGCGTGATCCCCGATTCGTTCAATATCATTTACCACATGGAACAACGCGCCGATCCGGACGGAATCCGCCAGGGGCAGCTGTTCCTTCTGGTTGATTTTCACCAGGTAATCCGTAATTTCCTTACATAGGAAATCCAGCTTCTTTTCCACACCGTACACTTGTTCTGCCTTCTCGGTATTTTTCCCGAAAAAAGCATCCACCGCATCCTGCAGGTTTTTCATGGCCAGGTCCCCCATGGCTTCGATTTCGTGGATGGTTTCCACGGCCGCCGTAGTAGGAGAAAATACCGCCGTTTTTCCGATATATTTCAATTCGAATTCTTCCCCATCCTGATCCTGTCCCGGCACCAGGAAATTCACCAGCTTCACCAGCCAGCCCGCAAAGGGGAACATGATAATTACCTGGAATACTTTTATTAACGTATGGGCGTTAGCCACGCTGCGCCCCAGGCTGCCTCCGGACAAATGGAGGATTCCCGCTTCTATGTAGTCCATGCCCAAAGCAAGGATCAGCGCCATCAAAACCGTACCGATTACATTGAAGGAAAAATGGATCAATGCCGCCCGCTTGGCATCCTTTTTCCCGCTTAACCCGGCAAGGAGCGCCGACATACAGGCGCCGATGTTACAGCCCAGAATCGTGTAAAAGCAGATCGGCAGTCCTAAAAGCCCCTGGGATGCCATCAAAAGCAGAATACTTACGGTCACGGAGGAGCTTTGGACTACCGCCGTTACAACCGTTCCCACCACGACTGCCAAAAACGGGTTTTTCAGGCTGGACAGCGCCCCGACAATCTCCGGAGAATCCTTTAAGGTTCCCATAGAACCGGACATCATGCTAAGGCCCATAAACAGGACGCCAAACCCTAAGACCACTTCTCCTACTTTCTTTATGATCGGTTTTTTGAAAAACATCATCATGATAACGCCGACGAACACAAAGACCGGAGCCGCTTCGGCCAGATCAAAGGCCACCAACTGTGCGGTAATGGTTGTACCGATATTTGCACCCATGATTACCCCGGCTGCCTGGGTTAAGGTCATAAGCCCGGCATTTACAAAGCTCACCACCATAACCGTCGCTGCGCTGGAGGACTGGATAATCGCCGTAAATACGGCTCCGACGAGAATTCCGATCAGGCGGTTTTTCGTCATCGCTTCCAATATACCTCTTAGCTTGTCCCCGGCTGCTTTCTCCAGGCCCTCGCTCATCAGCTTCATGCCAAACAAAAACAGCCCCAATCCACCCAGCAATGATAAAATGATATTCATAACTTTCTCCTCTTGTACTCTTGCAGATATGCTTTTCCGCACCCAATATCCCGTATCATCTGTTCCTTCAGGGCATCCAGGGATTCAAACTTCTTCTCGCTGCGCAGAAAGTCCAAAAAGCGGATTTTTACTTCCCTGCCATACAGATCCTCTTCAAAATCAAAAATATGGGTTTCAATGCCTACCGGATTCCCCCCTTCTACCGTAGGTTTCCTTCCGATATTGGTAATCCCTCCCAGGCATCTTCCGTCTTTCAGTTCCACCCTGGAAACATAGACCCCGAACGGGGGCAGCAGCTTTTCCGCAGGGGGCAGCAGGTTCACGGTGGGAATCCCCAGGACTTTTTTCCCCATATCCCGTCCATGTACCACGGTCCCCTTCACAAAATATTCATAACCCAAAAGCAGGTTTGCCTTCTTAAGGTTCCCCTTTTGGATCTCCTCCCGAATGAAGGTACTGCTGATTTCCCGATGCTCATATTCCCTTTTTTCTACTATAATGGCTTCAAAGC
>CAJUSQ010000012.1 GCA_910588885.1 uncultured Lachnospiraceae bacterium | reverse complement strand
CGGAGGTGCTGATCCTGGATGAACCTACGGCGGGCCTGGACCCCAAGGGCCGGGATGAGATTTTAGACCAGATTGCAAGCATGCACCGGGAGCTTCATATTACGATCCTTCTGGTTTCCCACAGTATGGAGGATGTGGCAAAATACGCCCAGCGGCTGATTGTGATGAACCGGGGCCAGGTGATGCTGGACGGGACGCCCAGGCAGGTATTCGCTCACTACAAGGAACTGGAAGAGGTAGGGCTTGCGGCGCCGCAGGTAACGTATTTGATGCATGAGTTAAAGCAGAAGGGACTTCCGGTGGATGTGGACGCTACTACGATGGAAGAGGCCAAGGCTTCGATTTTAAACGTGTTTGGAGCAAAATAGATTATGTTAAGAGATATTACGATAGGACAATATTATCCGGCGGATTCCGTCATTCATAAGCTGGATCCCAGGGTGAAGCTGTTTGCAACCCTGCTGTTTGTGATTTCCCTGTTTACATTCCAAAACCTGGCAGGCTTTGCGGTAGCAACGGCATTTTTAATTTTATTTATCAAATTGTCCAAGGTGCCTTTTCTCTATATGGTAAAAGGGCTGCGGGCAATTGTTATTATTTTAACAATTACGGCGTTATTCAACCTGTTTCTGACTCCCGGAGAGATTCTGGTGGAATTCTGGATTTTTTCCGTTACGAAGGAAGGGCTTTTAAGCGCCGTAAAAATGACGGTCCGGTTGATTTACCTGATTCTGGGGACCTCCGTGGTTACCTTGACCACTACGCCCAACGCCCTGACGGACGGTTTGGAAAAAGCCCTCCGGCCCCTGAATGCCATCAAAATCCCGGTTCATGAAATTGCGATGATGATGTCCATTGCCCTGCGGTTCATCCCGATTCTGGTGGAGGAAACCGATAAAATCCGGAAAGCCCAGATTGCCAGAGGTGCGGACTTTGAATCCGGGAATCTGATTAAGAAAGCGAAAAATATGGTGCCCCTCCTGGTACCCTTGTTTGTTTCGGCCTTCCGCCGGGCCAATGACCTGGCCATGGCAATGGAAGCCCGATGCTACCACGGGGGCAGCGGCCGGACGAAAATGAAGCCTTTAAAATATCAGAGGCGGGACCGGATGGCATATCTTGTGGTTGTGGTTTACTTTGCGGGTATGCTGGCCGTGAGGATTTTCCTGTGAAGCGGGTAATGCTGATTGTGGCCTATGAGGGGACGGCGTATCATGGGTGGCAGCTGCAGCCCAACGGAATTACCATTGAAAGCGTGCTGAACCGGGCGCTGTCGGAGCTGTTGGGAGAGGAAATCACGGTAATCGGAGCCAGCCGGACGGATTCCGGCGTCCACTCCCTGGGAAATGCCGCGGTATTCGATACCCGGGCCCGGATGCCTGCCGAAAAGATTTCCTATGCCCTGAATCAGCGGCTGCCGGAGGACATTGTAGTACAGTCCTCCTTTTTGGTGGCGCCGGATTTTCACCCCCGCCGCTGCCGGAGCCGGAAAACCTATGAATACCGTATTTTAAACCGAAGCTTCCCCCTGCCCACCCTGCGGCGGGATACGTATTTCTATTACCGTCCCCTGGATGTGGAAAAGATGCGGCAGGCGGCGGAGTATCTGGTGGGAAAGCATGACTTTAAAAGCTTCTGCTCTATCCACACCCAGGCGGCGGATACGGTACGGGAGCTTTATTCCTGTCAGGTAATAAAGGAACGGGAATTGGTTACCATACGCGTGACCGGGGCCGGATTCCTCTACAATATGGTAAGGATTCTGGCCGGAACCTTGATCCAGGTGGGAATCGGGGAGCGGCTCCCGGAGGAGATTCCGGAAATCCTGGCACAAAAAGACCGCGCCGGGGCAGGCCCCACGGCTCCGGCTCATGGACTTACCATGATGGGAATTGAATTTGAAGGTCATTCCCCGGCATCCGTTACAAAACGCACTTCCAGCTTATCCGGCCGGGAATAGCTTTCGGTATATTCCACCAAAGTCCCCTGGCTGTCATATCCGATAATTTCAATGTAATTCACAATGGTTTCGTCCTCCTGCAGCTGCAGATAGCTGCGAAGCTTGTCCCCGGCAGTCTGCATCATCATGGTTTCCTGGAAATGAATGGGCAGATGGCCCTTGGAATCCATGTAGTCATAGAGGGAAACCCGTTCAAAATGATAGCTGCCGATATCCGGGAAATATTTCAGGGGGACATAGGTGTACTCCAACGCCAGGGGTTCCTGGTTCCCCAGGCGGATCCGGTGCAGGCCGTAAATCTCCTCGGTAAGGGAAAGCCCCAGCCGGTCGGCGTAAAATTTCCGGTTGGTGAGGATACCGGTTCCCAGCAGCTTATTGGAAAGCTCAATGCCGAAATTCCGGACCAGGGATGTGAAGCTGGCATTTTTGGTTTCATTCAAAACACCCAGAGCCACTTTATTCTGACTGGATTTTCGAACAAATGTTCCGCTTCCCTGAATGCGGACCAGGTAACGCTGGTTCACCAGCTCGTCAATAGCGGCCCGTACCGCGGCCCGGCCCACATGGTACATGGCGGCCAGATCCCGTTCGCAAGGAATCATTTCCCCGGGCAGGTATTCATGGGCGGCAATGCGGTTTAAAATGGTTTCTTTGATTTGGGCGGTAATATCCTGGTTTTTATTCATAAAGCGGCCTCCCGGATAAAAGCAAAATGGTCAATCAGCATCAGATTTTCAAAAAATACGGCCAGTTGCCCGGCGGTATCGTACATCAACCCCTTATGTTTCATCAGGGGGCTGCCGGGAGCCAGGGATAGAAGGCCGGCTTCCTTCTGATTGGCATAGACCAGGGTGATTTTCTGGTTGGATTTGCCTATGGCGGCCTGGGTTCCGGCGGAAATCAAGTCGGCGGCTGAGGCGGAAGCGGCGGCGGTACGGGTCAGGCCCGGATAACGGTCTTCCGGAATATAGGAATGGCTGATGCACAGGGGCTTTTGGGACTGGGAGTAGAGCTTGGAAATCTTATAGATTACCGTATCCTCCGGCAGCAGCATTTTGCCGGACAGACGAAGGTCGGCCCGCTGCTTTTTAAAAGCCAAAAGAAGGCAGTCTAAAGGCTCCCCTGTTTCCGGGGAGGTAAAATTCATGGAAAAATCCCGGGCAGACTGGCAAATCCTTCCGGGGGCCACGTAATACCCGCTGCAGGGCTTTGAAAGGATGGTCCGGTCCTGTAAAAGCAGCTGCAGGGCGCTTCGGATCGTCATCCGCTGTACGCCGAAGCGCTGGGCCAGAATTCGTTCGGAAGGCAGCCTGTCCCCAGGTTTTAACCGTTCTTCTTTTATCATGCATTTGATTTCTTTTGATAATACAATATCCATTGTTAATAAGTTTTTCTTCATTTGATCCCTCTTTCAAAATATTATAAAAGAGCGTAACAGCGGGAAGCTGGTTTGCCGCTGTTCAGGAGGTACCGGCAGCGGCCGTGTGTTTCAATATATTCAGTGTAGCACAGGAAGGGGAGGGGTGCAATGCCGTCTTTCTTGCCCCCATCATCCTCTGGGTGTTTGTGGATTGGAAGTGCAGGTTTGGTATATCCGGCAATAAAACCGATAAGGATCCCAATATTTTTTTAAAAGATCAGTTGAGAAAATTGGTATAGTAAAATAAATATTAGGTTCTAACCAAAATAAAGAAAAAATGAAAATAGGAATCTGATTTCGGGCAAAATAACGAAAAAATGCAAAAAAATCGAAAGAAATACAGGAAAAACAGAAATAATGATTGCCAATTCAGGGACAATTTGGTATATTAAAATCATAAAATGGTAACAATAAAAAAGACATGAAAGCGATTCGGATTTTCCGGTAAGGAAGGGAAACGCTTCATACACGAAAAAGGTTCAGGAGGAAAAATCATGTTGAAATTTGACGAGCAGAAGCAGCTGGACAGCGTCAACGGCGCCTTGGCCCTGCGGGGGAAGATCAATGAAATTGTAGACGGGATCTGTAAGGAGGGGTACCGGAATCTCTGCTGGATGGGCATCGGCGGCACCTATGCTTCCTGCCTGCAGGCAGAGGTACATATGGCGGAACGGTCCGGGCTTGACTTCTTTGTATCCAATGCGGCGGAATATCTCACGACCGGGAACCGGAAGGTGGGGGAAGGAACCGTTGTAATTGTCTCTTCCGTAACCGGAAGCACCCAGGAAATGGTGGCAGGGGTGAAGAAGGCCCAGGAGGCCGGAGCAAAGGTGCTGGGCTTTATTGATGTGGATACGACGGAGCTGGCAAAGCTGGTGGATTATGAAATTGCTTATCCGGCCAATGAACAGCTGAAATTTTTTATGACGGCAGACCGCTTTATGTACCAGGCCGGGGAATTTCCCGAATATGAGGAGTTGTATCAGGAACTGGACGCCCATCTGGCACAGGCTTTGGCAGATGTGGAAAAGGCTGCGGATGCTTACGGAGAGGAATTTGCCCTGCGCCATAAGGATGACGAGATTCACTACTTTGTAGGAGCCGGAAATCAATATGGAGCCGTTTATTCCTATGCCATGTGCTATTGGGAGGAACAGCACTGGATCCGTACCAAGTCCATCCACAGCGCGGAATTTTTCCATGGTATGCTGGAGATTATTGAAAGGGATACGGCGGTAACAGTGTTTGTAGGGGAAGATTCCCAACGGTCTTTGAGTGAACGGGTGGCGAAGTTCCTGCCCCGGATTTGCGGAAGATACAATATTATTGATACGAAGGATTATGCGCTTGCGGGAATCCGGCCGGAGTTCCGGGGCCATATTTCCCATCTGGTTATGCATGCGGTAACCCAGCGGATCGACGCCCATATGGAGAAGATCAATTGCCATCCTATGGAAATCCGCCGTTATTACCGCTGCCTGGATTATTAAAGGCACGGGGGGACAGCCATGGAAAAAATCGGGACAAAAGCCGCGGGGGGCAGCATCCGGGTAGCCGCAGTGGGTGATAACTGTATGGATTATTATGAAAATACCGGGCATTCTTTTCCCGGGGGGAATCCGGTAAACGTGGCCGTTTATCTCAAGCGGCTGGGCGGGGAAGCATCTTATACGGGAGCAGTCGGGAAGGACGAAAGCGGAAGGATTTTAATAGACGCGGTAACAAAGAAAGGTGTGGATACCTCCCATGTCCAGGTGCTGCCGGGAAAAACGGCGGTCAGCCATGTGAGGCTGATAGATGGAGAACGTGTGTTTGGTGCATATGAAGAAGGGGTACTGGCAGATTTTAAGCTGCGCCCGGAGGATTTTTCTTTTTTGGCCGATCATGATTTGGTGGTGACGGGAATCTGGGGCATGATTGAGGGAGCGCTTCCCGCAATTGTAAAAAAGACCCCGGTGGCCTTTGATTTTGCCAATAAATTTGCCAGTGACGTTGTGACGTCTGCAATTCCCAATGTGACCTATGCTTTTTTCTCTTATGACAAGGAGTCCAGGGAGGATTTCCGGAAAAAATACCGGGATCTGGGCCTGCCTTTGCAGGAATCGGAAACGGAGGAGCTGAAAGCATTTATGAAAGCCATGCAGGCGCTGGGGCCGGAACTGGTGGTTGTAACCTTGGGGGAGGCGGGAAGCCTGGCCTGGGACGGGAACCAATTTTACCGCTGCGGCATTGTGGAATGTGAAGTGGTGGATACCATGGGAGCAGGAGACAGCTTTATCGCAGGCTTTCTCTACGGGATCCTTTCGGGATTGGACATTCCGGAAGCTATGGAAGCGGGGGCTAAAAACAGCGCGGTCACCCTTTCCTATTTCGGAGCCTGGTAGAAGGCCGGCAGTTACAGTTTCTTTGGTAAAAATAGATAAAATGTGAAAAAGTTCTTTGTGAAATATAGCAGATTGACAAAACGTTATATAACGTTATATAATGACTTCAGAGGAGGTAGAACGGTGAAAAATAAAGCAGCGGTTCTGACCGAGGGGCCGATTCTTCCGGGATTATTCCGGTTGTTCCTGCCGATTATGCTGGGCGCTTTGCTGCAGCAGTGCTATAATACCATAGATGTGGCGATTGTGGGGAACTGTCTGGGAAAGGAAGGGCTGGCAGCGGTAGGCGGAACCAGTTCTACCATGACGAACCTGATGATGGAATTTTTAGTAGGCATCTCCTCAGGTGCCGCAGTCGTAATTTCCCAATATTTCGGAGCCCATAAGGAACGGGAGCTGAGGGACGGGGTGAAGACGGCGCTGGCAATCGGAGCCGTGCTGGGGCTTGTGCTTTCCGCAGCAGGAATCCTGTCAGCCCCCCTGCTTTTAGAGTGGATGCATGCGCCGAAAGAGATTGCCCGGATGGCGGAAATCTATTTAAGGACTTATTTCGGCGGGCTGGTTTTTATGGCCCTGTATAATACGGGGGCTGCCGTTTTACGGGCGGTAGGGGATACGAAAGGGCCGCTGTATGTGCTGGCAGGCTGCTGTATTCTGAATCTTGTGCTGGACCTGCTGTTTGTAGCGACCTGGCGCTGGGGGATTTTTGGCGCGGCGCTGGCAACGGTGGCCGCCCAGACCGTAAGTGCGGCGCTGACGCTCCGGCTTCTGATCCAGAGGTTTAAGCAGGCCGCCCAGGGAGCAAATGTCCAAGGCACCGGAACGCAGGCCGCCCAGGGCGTAATTATCCAAAGCACCAGAAACCGTATGCTTTCCATTGGGCTGCCCTCAGGGCTCCAGGCTGTGATGTACTCGGTTTCCAATATGGTGGTGCAGTCCCAGGTGAATACCTTTTCTACGGACGTGATTGCGGCAGCCTCGGTCTTTGACCGGCTGGAAGGATTTTTCTGGATGTTTTTCAATGCCTTTGGAGCAGCGGTACTGACTTTTATGGGACAGAACTACGGGGCAGGAAAAAAGGAACGGATGCGCAGGGGGCTTCTTTTATCGCTGACGGCGGGAATTGTGCTGGCGCTGGCCTTAAGCGGGATTTCCATAGCCGGAGGCAGGTGGTTTTTCGGGATGTTCACAAGGGATGTTACGGTACGGGAAATCGGGCTTTCCATATTATATTTTCTGATGCCCTGGTATTTCGTCTATGTTTTCATAGAAGTGTTTTCCGGTGTGATCCGAAGTACCGGGAATGCCCTTTGGCCCATGGGAATCTGCTGTTTTGGAATCTGTATCCTGAGGATGGGATGGGCATTTTTCATCGCCCCCGTCTGTCACGAAATAAATTTCCTGCTGCTGGGATATCCGGTGAGCTGGAGTGTGACGGCCCTGTTATTTCTCCTGTATTATCGGTTCGGCAGACCTTTCAAAGAGTTAGGAGCTGTATGGAAATAACCTGCGTAATCTGCAGAAGGTATTATCCAACAGTTCATTAGAGAAAAGGAGTTTTCACATGCTGGATGCAAATAACACCATACCATTATACCTGCAGCTAAAGGAATTGATCAAAAATGCCATTATCCTTAAGGAGTACAAGAACGGGGAGCAGCTTCCCACGGAGCCGGAGCTATGCAGCCAATACAACGTAAGCCGGATTACGGTCCGCAAGGCGGTAGAAGAGCTTTGCAAGGAAGGATTTCTGGTAAAAAAGCAGGGAAAAGGCACTTTTGTAAAGCAGCGGAAGCTTCAGCGGAAAATGGAGCACCTGCTTAGCTTTACCCAGGCTTGTGCCAATAATGGGATGACGCCCTCCACCAGCGTTTTGAAACGGGAAATTGTCCGGCTGGAGGAGCGGACGGCGGAAGAATTCGGCATGGAGCCGGATTTGGAAATGGTGATGATCCAGCGGCTTCGGAAGGCGGACGGAACCCCGGTAATGCTGGAAAACAATTACTATCCCCGGGAACGCTTTGGATTTCTGCTGGAGGAGCGGATGGAAGGTTCACTGTATCAGCTGCTGGAGGAGAAATACGGCATTGTGATTGAATCCTCCCGGGATACATATCTGGATGTGGGAAAGGCAGACGCACAGCAGGCCAGGATTCTGGAGGTGGGATGCGGAGAACCTTTGTTCTGTATGCAGACCAAGATTTACGACAGGGAGAATGCATTGGTACATATCGGACGGGAATACATTGTCTGTGAGCGATACCGCTTCGGCCTGGTGGATTATTACAGATCCGGAAACAACGAATAGAAAGAGGTGAGAACAATGGCAAAGCAGAAAGAGAAGCTGCGGGTGCTTGGCTTCGGGGATAATGTAGTGGATAAATATGAACATCGTCATAAAATGTATCCGGGCGGCAACTGCGTGAATTTTGCAGTATTTGCCAAGGCCCATCAGGTAGGGTGTGCGGCCTACATGGGATATTTCGGCAGCGACGAAGCCGGAACCTACGTGGAAGAGGTGTTAAAGGGGCTGGGCGTGGAGCTTTCCTTCGGGAAACACCTGGAAGGGGAAAACGGCTATGCCCGGGTAACGGTGGAAGAAGGAGACCGGATTTTTCTGGAATCCAACCACGGCGGGATTCGGGGAAAGGTTCCCTATGAGCTGGGAGAAGAGGAGCTTTCCTATATTAAAACCTTCGACCTGGTTCATTCCGGGAATTACAGCTTTATGGAAAAGCAACTGGCACAGGTTCAGGAGCTTTCGGTTCCCGTTTCCTTTGACTTTTCCGACGATTCCAGCCGAGAATATTATCAGCAGGTGGCCCCTCTTGTCACCTATGGGTTTTGCTCCAGAGAGGGGACGGAGGAAGAGGTGGAAGCGCATCTGCGGTGGGTGAAAAGCCTGGGGCCGAAGCTTGTTATGGCTTCCCGGGGAGAAAAAGGCTGCATCCTCTACGACGGAAACCGGATGTACCGGCAGGCATCGGTACCCTTAAAGGAAGTAGTGGATACCATGGGAGCGGGAGATTCCCTGATTACGTCCTTTTTAATCCGCTATCTGGACGGCCTGGGCTGCGGCAGGGAGGAAGAATCCGCCATTATTAAGGCGCTGGATTATGCGGCAGGATTTGCAGCGAAAACCTGCGGGGTGGAAGGCTCCTTCGGATATGGGAAAGCATATAAGTAAAAAAATTTTTTTAAAACAAAACATGACGTTATATAACGTTATAAATAAGGAAAAAGGAGAGAAACGGAATGAAAAAGAAAATTGCAATGTTGGTAATGGCAGCGGTGGTAGCAGCAGGCGCACTGGCGGGCTGCGGAAGTTACGGAAAAGAGCAGGGCCAGGGAACGGAATCCGGCCAGGAAACCGGGAAGGATGCGGAGGACGCCGGAAGCGGTGAGAGCGAAAGCGCCGGCGGCGCGGCAGATTCCGACAAAGAGTCGGCAGGCTCTGACGGAGAAGAAGCAGGGAACGGCGGTGAAACAGCCTCCGGCGGCTCCCAGGTATTTGAAACAAAGGTATTCCGGGTAGGGATGGAGTGCAGCTATTCCCCCTTTAACTGGACTCAGAGCGACGATTCCAACGGCGCGGTGCCGATTGAGGGAACTTCCGATTACGCCTATGGCTATGATGTGGAGATGGCAAAACGGATTTGCGAGAAAAACGGCTGGGAGCTGCAGATCTATAAGATCGACTGGGACGGCCTGGTGCTGGCATTGAATTCCAATAAGATCGACGCGATCATTGCCGGTATGGGCGTGACGGAGGACCGGAAAAAGAGCGTAGATTTTTCCGATTATTACTGGACCTCCGATACCTGTATGATTGTAAAAGGAGACAGTGCGCTGGCAAACGCTACCTCTCTGGAGGATTTTAAAGGCTGCAAGGTGACAAGCCAGCTGAACTCCATGTGGATGGCTTTAATCAGCCAGATCCCGGAAGTGGACGAACAGCCGGGCCTGGGCGGGAATTCCGAAATCCTGGTAGCGGTCCGTTCCGGTAAGCTGGATGCGACGATTTTAGGGGAAACCGAAGCCTATTCCGCAATTTTGGCAAACCCGGATCTGGCAATGGTGAAATTTGAAAAAGGAAAGGGCTTTGAAGTCAGTGAACAGGAATCCTCGGCCGCAGCGGCAATCCGGAAAGGGGAAACAGACCTTGCAGAAGCCATCAACACGGCACTGGCAGAAACTTCTTCCGAGGATCGGTCCGCTTTAATGGAAGAAATGCTGAAAATTCAGCCGATGGTAACGGAATAGATTAAGAATGGGGGCAGGAGTCTATGGATTTACCAACCAGTTTTATAGGATGGGTCAGCCTGATTTGGGATAATTACAGCGGGATGTTCCTGTATGGAACGCTTATGACTCTCCTGATTGCAGTAACAGGAACCATATTTGGGAGCTTGATTGGTTTTATTGTAGGAATCGTACAAGGGATTCCCATTGAATCCGGAAGCAGTACGCTGCGGCGGGTGGTAGTAAAGATTTTGAATATCATCATCAGTATTTATGTAGAGATTTTCCGGGGAACGCCTATGATGGTGCAGGCGGTGGTGGTTTTCTACGGAAGTATGCAGCTGTTTAATCTGGATATGCCTCCCCTGGCAGCAGGTATTTTAGTATTGAGCCTGAATACGGGCGCGTATTTTGCAGAATCCGTCCGGGGCGCAATCACCAGTATCGACCCGGGGCAGACGGAAGGGGCCAAGGCCATCGGTATGACCCATTTCCAGACCATGCTGTATGTGATTATTCCCCAGGCATTCCGCACCTTGATCCCGCAGATCGGAAACGCCTTTGTTTCCGCCATTAAGGATACCTCCGTATTGAACGTAATTACGGTATCCGAGCTGTATTTCACCGGACGTACGGCCTGCGGCGTGTACTTCCGTTACTTTGAAACCTATTTCATTATCTCTTTGATCTACCTGATTCTGACCTTTGTCACCAGCCGGCTTTTGAAGCTTTTGGAACGCCGTATGGACGGGTCCCGGAATTATGAGCTGATTGAAGAAGCAGGGGAGGTGTAAACATGGCGACGGAAACCTTGCGTGTGGAGCATCTGCGGAAATCCTTCGGCAGCCATGAAGTATTGAAGGATATTGATTTTTGTGTGAATCAGGGAGAGGTCATCAGTATTATCGGGGCTTCCGGCTCCGGAAAGTCCACGCTGCTGCGGTGTATTAATATGCTGGAGGAGCCCACCGCCGGAAAAATCTATTACCGGGGAGAGGTTATTCAGAACACGCCGAAGAAAGTTAGCGAATATCGGGCAAAAGTCGGAATGGTGTTCCAGTCCTTTAACCTGTTTGCCAATATGTCCGCATTGAAGAACTGTATGATCGGTGTGGAAAAGGTGAAAAAGCAGAGCCGCCAGGAGGCGGAGGAATTGGCCCTGCAGTACCTGAAAAAGGTGGGGATGGGCGCCTATATCAAAGCCAGGCCCCATCAGCTTTCCGGCGGGCAGCGGCAGCGTGTGGCCATCGCCCGTTCCCTGGCGATGAAACCGGATATCTTATTGTTTGACGAGCCCACCAGCGCCCTGGACCCGGAGATGGTAGGGGAAGTGCTGGCAGTAATTAAGCAGCTGGCAAAAGAGGGCCTGACCATGGTTATTGTAACCCATGAAATGGCCTTTGCCAAAGAAGTATCCAGCCGGGTGGTATTTATGGATAAAGGGATTATCGAAGAAGAAGGGACGCCGGATGTTATTTTCGAGCATCCCGGCAGCGAACGGACCAAGGAATTCCTGGGACGGTTTATGAACCGGTAAAAATATATTTTATATATAAAAGGAGACGAACATGCTGAAATTTAACGATGCGGAATATGCAGCCAGCGCGCAGGTAACCCTGCAGTCCCGGGCGGCGGCGGAGCAAGCTGCAAAACGCATATGGGAGCAAGGATTTTCCAACCTGTTTCTGACAGCAGTGGGCGGCAGCTTAAGCCCTATGATGGCAATCGGGGAGATGGCAAAGCAGCTGACGGATCTCTCCGTTCATGTGGAACAGGCTGCAGAGCTTCTGGCCCGGGGCCATAAGCAGATGGATTCGGATTCCGTGGTAATTACCATGTCGAAATCCGGGGACACCAAGGAAACTGTGGCTATTGCAAGGGCCTGCCGGGACAGAGGCATCCCGGTAGTGGCCCTGACCAGGGAAGCGGATTCTCCCCTGGGTGCGGCAGCTTCCTACCATATCCCTATGAAGCATACCAACGGAGTGGAGTATGAATATATGCTGCTGTACTGGCTGTTTTTCAGCCTGCTGTATTACCGGGGGGATTTTCCGGAATATCCGGCATTTGCAGAGGAGCTGACAAAGCTTCCGCCCCGGCTTTTAAAGGCCAAGGAAGCGTTTGAAGAAAAAGCAGATACGATTGCCCGGGCGTTTCATAAAGAGCCTTATATGATCTGGGTCGGCGGCAGTGAGATGTGGGGAGAAACCTATTTATTTTCCATGTGCATCCTGGAAGAAATGCAATGGATGCGGACGAAAGCCGTGTCCAGCGCGGAGCTGTTCCATGGGACCCTGGAACTGGTGGAAGAGGATACCTGTGTGTTCCTGGTCAAAGGCATGGGCGCCTGCCGGGAGCTGGATGAACGGGCACAGCGGTTTTTGGAGAGCCATACGAAGAAACTGACCGTGATTGATCCGGCGGAATATATGGAAGAGGATGCCTTCGGCGGGACAGGCGGGTTTGCCTGGATTCTGGCCCCCTTATTCGTATCCACGCTTCTGGTAGACCGTTTGGCAGTACATATGGAAAAATACACCGGGCATGATTTGGATTTTCGGCGTTATTACAGACAATTTGACTATTGAATTCAGGAGGTTAAGTATGAATCCGAGAGAAATGATACAGGATATTTTAGCAAAAAAAGAGCAGGTAAAAAATGTGTTTTTTGTTGCCTGCGGCGGCTCCCTGGTGGAATTTTACCCGCCCAAATACTTTATGGACAGCGAAGCGAAAAACTGCAGTGCATTCCTTTACAGCGGGAAGGAGTTTGTCTGCGCGGCCCCGGCTTCCCTGGGGGAAGCTTCCCTGGTGCTCCTCTGTTCCCACAGCGGGAAAACGCCGGAAGTGCTGGAAGCGGCTGAATTGGCCAGGGAACGCGGCGCTCTTGTGATTACTTATACCGCGGAAACCGGAACCCCGGTAAATCTGGCGGGGGATTATAATGTTATTTACGGGGCCCGGACAGAAGAAGGAAGCCACTACGGAGATTCCCCGGTTCTTTTATCCCTTCGACTTATGGCGGAGCTGTTGACGATTACGGAGGATTATGAAAATCTGGATCAAATCATAGACGGGATCACGAAAATTGATACGGTCATCCATAACGCCATGGAACAGGTAGCCGACCGGGCCAAGATATGGGGCGCCGCCTGTGAAAAAGAAGAAATGATGTACGTTTTAGGTAGCGGCCCGGCATTTGGAAATGTCTATGGCTTTGCCATCTGCTCCATGATGGAGATGCAGTGGCAGCATGCGGCCTATATCCATTCCGCCGAGTATTTCCACGGCCCCTTTGAGGTAACGGATAAAAACACAACCTATGTGGTATTGGAGGGCAGCGGGGCGTCCCGGTGCATGGACGAACGTGCCATTCATTTCCTGAAAAAGTATGGGGAAAAATACGAAGTAGTGGACGCCAAGGAGCTGGGCGCGGATATCATTGACGAAAAGGTGGTGGATTATTTTACGCCGCTGATGTTCTATAAGGTGATGTGCGTTTACCGGGCCGAGCTGGCCAAGCTTAGGAATCATCCGTTGGAAACCAGGCGGTATATGGGGAAAGTAGCGTATTAGGAAACGGAAAAAGGTGCAGCGTCTTTTGATTTTTATCATTAAGACTCTGCACCTTTTATGATCCGGTTCTTAGGACGTTGTTTTTCAAAAATGAGACGGAAATTCTATGCTTTTTTCAAATCTGACGAATGCAGTGCCCCAAAATGCCGTGGCCTGTTTCAGTTATGCCTTAAGGGCATCGTCAAAAGCCACATCCGAAGGAGAAAAATTGATTTTCTTTGTAAATTCACAAGCTTCGGTACCGCCGAACACACGTTCCATCCCGCTGTCCTCCCATTCGATGGAAAGGGGGCCGTCATAGCCGATCTGGTTTAATACACGGATGATATTATCAAAATCCACATCTCCGTGTCCCGGGGATACGAAGTTCCAGCCTCTCCGCTGATCCCCGAATACAATATGGGAACCCAGAATGCCGTTTCTTCCGTTCAGGTTCAGCTTTGCATCCTTAATATGTACGTGATAAATCCGGTCCGCAAAATCATACAGGAATACAGCCGGGTCGATGCCCTGCCAGATTAAGTGGCTGGGGTCAAAATTAATGCCCAATGTGGGACGGTAATCAATGGTTTCCAGAAGCCGTTTGGTGCTCCAGTAATCATAGGCAATTTCCGTAGGATGCACTTCCAATGCAAGCCTTACCCCGCAGGCGTCAAACTCATCGAAAATCGGAGTCCAATCGTTATGTAAATCTTTACATAAAGACTGTGCTTCTATGAGGATCATCAGCCTATTATTGACAATAAAGCCTAAGTCATTATACAGATTGGCGGTCAACACATTTTCGATCGTTACGTCAGTGAGTGAGTCCTCTGTCGCCGTGATGTCCTCTGGGTGGAGTGTTTTATACAGCTTTAGCAGATTACTCCTATTTTGAAAAAGGTCAAGGAATACACTGTTTTTTGCGGTACGCTTTGCCATGACCTCCTGCGTCTGCTTTATATTCTTCTGCACTTAATCACCTCAATTTCTAAAAATCCGTGCTTATGGAACTGTTCATGTTCCATAAGATGTGGCAAAAGATTCGATATAGCTTACTCTTTCCACATCTCAATTATACAAAAAAACACCTATCTTTACAATAAAATCCAACAGAGAAATAAACGATTCATAAATATAAACTTTACACCGTATCTCTATTTTGGTATAATACAACTGTTACAGAAACGAGCGTTACAGGAAACGCAGCGGTCCGGCTTCGGACAGCCGCTTATAAAGCAGAGAATCAGGAGGAGAGTTCGGCATATGACAAGAGTAAGAATAGAGCCGGGAATCTGCGGATTTACAACCACTGTCACGGCAGATACCAATGAAGACGAGGAAGTGGTTTTGAAGGTATCCACAGGCTGTGAATCCATCAAAAATATGATGAAGGATTTGGGGGAGGTCTTTGACGGCATTGAGCTTTGCCTTGCAAAGCCGGGAACCGGGGTATTTTATGAATACGCCCAGGAGCATTTTCCGGTACATGCTGCCTGCCCGATTATCAATGGGATTTTGAAGTGCATGGAAGTGGAATGCCAGTTGGCATTGAAAAAGGATGCTTCCATTACATTTATCGACTAATACATAATATATTATATATAGAATAGAAACAGGGAAACAGGTGTGAATCCTGTACGAACCCGTCGCTGTGTCAGGAAAATCCAACCAGTCGAAAGACAGCCACTGGTAAATGCCGGGAAGGCGGTTGTGATGGGGAGCGTTTGGCGTTTAGTCGCTCCATTCCTAAAGTCAGAATACCTGTATATGACAATTCTACGCGGATTCTGGAATTGGCAAAAAAGACACAGCGAACAGCCTTTTTGCCGGTTTCGGCAGAGAGGCTTTTTTTATGGAAACAGGTTTGGAAGGGAAATATGTAATTAAGGACAACAAAAAACTGGCGTTTGGATATACTACCGGAAGCTGCGGCGCGGCTGCGGCAAAGGCTGCGGCAAGGATGCTTTTTACCGGAAACGTGCAGGATACAGTGGAGCTGATGACGCCGAAAGGGATTTTGCTGAAGCTGCAGGTATTAGAAGCTTCCATAACGCCGAAGGAAGCCCGCTGCGCCATCCAAAAGGACGCAGGGGACGACCCGGATGTGACCGACGGAGTGCTGGTATATGCCACGGTGCGCCGGGAGGGAATGACAGGCAGCGAGGGTACGGCGGAGGGCAGCGAGCAAGCGGCGGAAACAGAGAATACAGCAGAAAGAAAGAACATATGTCCTTGCTCGGAAATCCACATTACCGGGGGCCTGGGGGTTGGAAGAGTGACCAGGCCGGGACTGGAACAGCCGGTGGGAGCGGCGGCCATTAACCGGGTTCCCCGGGAAATGATTACCGGGGCGGTGCGGGAAATCTGTGAGGAGCAGGGGTATTTTGGCCGGATCGAAGTGGAGATTTCCATTCCGGAGGGCGTGGCGCTGGCAAAAAAAACCTTTAATCCGAGGCTCGGCATTGAGGGCGGCATTTCGGTGCTGGGTACCAGCGGCATTGTGGAGCCCATGAGTGAGCGGGCTTTGTTGGCCAGTATCCGTTTGGAGTTGCAGATGGCCAGGAAAAACGGGGCTTCGTATCTGCTGGCGGCGCCGGGAAATTACGGAATGGATTTTTTGTCCCGGCATCTCCCTTTTGAAATGGATCAGGCAGTGAAATACAGCAATTTTGTAGGAGAACTGGTGGATATGGCCCTGGAGCTGGAATTTCGGGGAATCCTGTTGGTAAGCCATATCGGAAAGCTGATTAAGGTGGCCGGCGGGATTATGAATACCCATTCCAGAAATGCCGACGCCCGGCTGGAGCTTCTGGCGGCCAATGGGCTGCGGGCCGGAGCGGACCTGGAAACGGCACGGCGGGTCTTAGAAGCGGTGACAACGGAAGAGGGGCTGGCGGTTTTAAAAGAAAAGCAGCTGCTGGAGCAGACCATAGATCAGGTCCTGGAAAAGGCGCTGTTTTATCTGGGGCATCGGTCTTACGGAAAGCTGAACATCGGCGTGATTACCTTTTCCGGTGAATTGGGTTTGCTGGGACAGGCCGGGCCTGTGGAGGAGCTGACCGGATTGCTGAAAGAAAACAGATGTTACCATGAAGATTCGAAGATAGAATAAAAAGGGAGGAAACATATGTTTGGAACATTATATGGCGTGGGAATCGGCCCGGGAGATCCGGAGCTTTTGACGCTGAAAGCGGTGCGGATCATCGGGGAATGTCCGGTGATTGCGGTGCCGGGCCGTGTCAAGGAGAATACGGTGGCGTATCAGATCGTGAAGCAGGCCATTCCGGAATTGGATCAAAAGGAATGCCTGGAGATAGATTTTTTGATGACAAAGGATGCAAAGCGGCTGGAAGAGAGCCACAATGCCGGGGCGGAACAAGTAATTTCCTGTCTGAAGGAAGGAAAAAATATTGCATTTTTAACCCTGGGGGACCCGACGGTCTATGCGACTTATATCTATATTCATAAGCGGGTGCAGCAGGCGGGATTTTCCACGGAAATCATAAACGGGATTACGTCCTTTTGCGCAGCGTCGGCAAGGCTGAACCAGGGACTGGTGGAACAGGCGGAAATGCTGCATGTGATCCCGGCCTCCTATCAGATTGAAGAAGCCTTGAAGCTGCCTGGGGTGAAGGTGCTGATGAAGGCCGGGAAAAAGATGCCCCAGGTAAAGGAGAAGCTTCAGGAGCTGGATTGTTCGGTGATGATGGTGGAAAACTGCGGCATGGAAAATGAGCATGTTTATATGGGAGTTCAGGAGATACCGGAGGATGCAGGATACTATTCCCTGCTGATTGTGAAGGAGAAAGAATAGCTGCGGCAGAGGGCTGCGGAAAGGATGGAAAAATATGGTGCATTTTGTGGGAGCAGGCCCGGGGGCGCCGGATCTGATTACGGTTCGGGGACAGCGGCTGCTGGAGGAAGCGGATGTGATTATTTATGCGGGCTCTTTGGTGAATCCGGAGCTTTTGGCCTGTAAAAAGGAAAGCTGCCAGGTGTATAACAGTGCGCTGATGACCTTGGAAGAGGTATTGGCCGTTATGGAGCAGGCGGAAAAAGAAGGAAGAACAACAGTTCGATTACATACCGGGGATCCCTGCATTTACGGAGCGATTCGGGAACAGATGGATGAGCTGGACGCAAAAGGCATTGCGTATGATACTTGTCCCGGTGTCAGTGCGTTTTGCGGAGCCGCTTCGGCATTGAATCTGGAATACACGCTGCCGGAGGTTTCCCAGAGTGTGGTGATTACCCGGATGGCGGGACGGACCCCGGTACCGGAAAAGGAGGAAATCGCTGCCTGGGCGGCGCATCAGTCTACCATGGTGATCTTTTTGAGTACGGGGCTTTTGGAGGAGCTGAGCCGGGAGCTGATTGCCGGAGGGTATGAAAAGGATACTCCGGCGGCGATTGTATATAAGGCGACCTGGGAAGAAGAGCAGAAATTTATATGTACCGTAGGAACTTTGGCGGAAACGGCCCGGGAGCATCAGATTACGAAAACGGCCCTAATGATTATCGGGGATGTGGTTTCCCACAATCAATATCAGCGTTCCGAGCTGTATAACCCTGCATTTTCCACGGAATTCCGGAAGGCGGTACGGTAGATGGCGAAAAAACGGCTGGCGGCAGTTTCTTTTACGCCGGGGGGAGCACGGCAGGCCCAACGGATCGCCGGGCTGCTAAAGGAGCCTTTGGCCGGGGAGGAATGGGAGTTTCTCCATAGCCACAAGCCAAAGCCGCTGCAGGAGTGGTGCAAACACCAGTTCGAAAATGTGGACGGGTTGTTGTTTCTGGGGGCTATGGGAATTGCCGTCCGGACGATTGCCCCTTTTTTGCAGCATAAGACAAGGGATCCGGCGGTATTGGTCATGGATGAGCAGGGACGCTATGTGATTTCGGTGCTGTCGGGGCATATCGGCGGCGGCAACGAGCTGGCCCGGCAGTTGGCCCGGGGGCTTTCGGCGGAACCGGTGATTACCACGGCTTCCGATGTGAACGGGAAGATTGCCGTGGATGTGTTTGCGAAAAAGAACCGGCTCCATATCTCGGATCTTACGGTGGCAAAGCAGGCGGCTGCGGCGATTGTGGCGGGAAAACCGGTCAGCTTTTCCTGTGACGGGAACGTGAAGGGCAGCCTGCCCGGGGAGCTTTCGGCAAAGCCCGGGGAAGGGGCAGTTCAAATTTGCGTAACGGCCCGGGAGGATTTGGAAGCGGTTTCCGAATCCGGGAGTCCAATCCTGCATCTGATTCCCAAGGCATACATTCTGGGCATTGGCTGTAAAAAAGGAAAGACAGCCCCGGAATTGGAGGCTGCGGTAATGGAAGAACTGAAGAGCTGGGGCATTCCCATAGAGAGCATAGCGGCTGCGGCAACCATAGATATAAAACGTCAGGAAGCGGGACTGCTGGAGTTTTGTAAAAAATTTAATCTGCCTTTATTTTTTTATAGCGGAAAGGAACTGATGGAGGTTCCGGGAACTTATGAAAGCTCGGAATTCGTGCGTTCCGTGACAGGTGCGGACAATGTGTGCGAGCGGGCCGCAGTATGCAGGAGGATCGAGGAGCAGCCGGAAAGCTTTCGGGAGGACTGTCTGCTTCGTGGAAAAACAAAGAAGGAGGGCGTGACCCTTGCTTTGGTAAAACGGGATTGGAGTGTGGAATTTGAGTAAAATATACGTAGTGGGAATCGGCCCCGGGGCTTATGAGCAGATGACGATCAAAGCGGCCCGGGCCTTAGAGGAATGCCAGACGATTGTAGGCTATACGGTGTATGTGGATTTGGTGAAGGAGCATTTTCCGGGAAAGGAATTTTTGACCACCCCCATGCGCCGGGAAGTGGAGCGGTGCCGGATGGCTTTTGCGGAAGCGGCAAAGGGAAAAACCGTGGCTATGGTCTGCAGCGGGGATGCGGGAGTATACGGTATGAGCGGGCTGATGCTGACGGTGGGAAAGGACTATCCCCAGATTTCCGTGGAAATGATTCCGGGAGTGACGGCGGCCATCGGCGGGGCGGCAGTGTTAGGAGCGCCGCTGATTCACGATTTTGCGCTGATCAGCTTAAGCGATTTGCTGACTCCCTGGGAAAAAATAGAAAAAAGGCTGGCCTGTGCGGCCCAGGCGGATTTTGTAATCTGCCTGTATAACCCTTCCAGCAAAAAGCGGAAGGATTACCTGCAGCGGGCCTGCGATATCCTGCTGCAATATCAGCCGGGCGAACTGGTGTGCGGAACAGTGGGGCAGATTGGCCGGGAAGGGGAAGCGATGCAGCTCTATACCCTTTCGGAGCTAAGAGAAGCTTCGGTGGATATGTTTACCACCGTATTTATCGGAAATTCCCAAACGAAAATAATTGACGGGCGCATGGTGACGCCCCGGGGCTATCGCTTGTCCGAAGAGGAAACACTATGAGGAAATTTTTGATTTTTGCAGGAACCAGGGAAGGGCGGCTGCTGGCAGAGCATCTCTGCCAGTTCGGGATGGAGGTCCATATTTCCGTGGCAACGGAATATGGAGAAGAGGTGCTTCCCCAATTGTCCGGGCTGACGGTCCACCGGGGACGGCTGTCTGGAACGGAATTGGAGGATTTGGTCGGTTCCAGGGACTGGGAAGGGGTGATTGACGCCACCCATCCCTATGCTTTGGAGATTTCCGGAAATCTGAAAAATGCCTGCCAAAAAACGGGAAAGCCCTACCTGCGGCTGCTGCGGGAAGGTTTGGAGGACACCGGAAACAGCGGGCAGGGGGATTTGATTTATGTAAATTCCAAGGAGGAAGCGGCTGCGTATCTGAATCGCGGAAAAGGGAATATTTTATTCACCACCGGAAGCAAGGAGCTAATGGATTATGTAAACTTGCTTTCGGACCCTGCCCGGATGTTTGTCCGAATCCTTCCGGACAGTGACGCGGTCAGGCAGTGCAGGGAACTGGGGCTGTCCGGGCGGCAGATCATCTGTATGCAGGGGCCTTATTCCGCAGCTTTGAATGAAGCCATGCTAAGGCAGCTGGACGCCCGGTATCTGGTGACAAAAGAAACCGGGGAAACCGGTGGATTTCCGCAGAAGCTGGCCGGGGCAAAGGCAGCGGGCGCAGTCACCGTAGTGCTGCGCAGGCCCCGGGAAGAGGAAGGATACGACATGGACGGGCTGCTGGAGTATCTGGAATTGCCGGGAATCGGGAGGGAAACGGTCCAAAAGCAGGAGCCGGAAGCGGAGTGTACGCCTGTATTGGAATTTCGTCCGGAAGCGGAGTGCACGCCTGCCTTGGAACTTCGTCAGAAGCAGGAAGTCCGGAAAGGGGTTGTGCCGAAATCCCGGCAAACAGTCACGGTTGTGGGAATCGGTATGGGCAGTTTTTTGAATTTGACATTGGAAGGAGAACGGGCCTGCCGGGAAGCGGATGTGATTTTCGGGGCGTCCCGGATCACGGAAGCCTTGCGGGAATTCGGAAGGCCGCTGCAATCCCTTTATCAGCCGGAAAAAATCCGGGAATATCTGGAACAGCATCCGGAATGCAAAAGGGCGGTTGCCGCTTTTTCCGGAGATGTGGGATTTTACAGCGGAACCCGGAAACTGTTGGAAGAATTAGAAGAAGAAAAATATAATGTAGATTTAATTTGCGGGATATCCTCTGTACAATATGTGGCTGCAAAACTTCGTATGCCCTGGCAGGATATGAAGCTGCTAAGCCTTCACGGCAGGCGGCAGAATCTGATCGGGACGCTGCGTACCCATGAAAAAGTATTTGTGCTGGCCGGGAAGGCAGAGAGTATCCGGGAGCTGGCCGGAATGCTGCTGGAATATGGGATGGAGCAGGTGCAGCTTTATGTGGGAAGCCGGCTTAGCTATCCGGAAGAGGAATTTGCTGCCGGAGGGCCGAAGGAATTCCTGGATTTTCAGAAGGATGGGTTGTCCGTGGCGGTAGCGGTGAATCCAAGGGCGGCGCAGACGGCGGTGACTCACGGCCTTCCGGATCTTTGCTTCCGGCGGGGCAGCGCTCCTATGACCAAGGAGGAAATCCGCAGTATTTCCCTGTCCAAGCTGGCTTTGACAAGAGATGCGCAGGTGTTTGATATTGGCGCGGGTACCGGCTCCATCGGGATTGAATGCGCCCTGCAGGCAGCGGAAGGACAGGTGTGGGCCATTGAGAAGAAGGCAGAGGCGGTGGAGCTTCTTTCACAGAACAAACGGGGGCTGGGAGCCTATAACCTGACGGTCGTATCCGGAACGGCTCCGGAAGCATTGACGGGGCTTCCGGCCCCGACCCATGCGTTTATCGGCGGCAGCGGCGGCAATCTGGCCGAAATTGTGGGAGTTTTACTTGGGAAAAATCCAAAGGTCCGTATCGTAATCAACGCCATTGCCATGGAAACCGTGGCCGAAGTGATGGGGCTTTTGAAAAAGCAGGAATTTGCGGTGGCGGAGATTGTCCAGGTATCGGTGGGAAAAGCCCGTGAGATCGGGGCCTATCATATGATGATGGGGCAGAATCCGGTGTATATTTTTACACTGCAAAAGGAGCTTCCATGAGGGCCCCCCGAATCCTGCTGTCAGCGCCCGCAAGCGGCAGCGGGAAAACATTAATTACCTGCGGGATTTTACAGGCATTATTAAATCGTAATTTAAGATTATCCGCATTTAAGTGCGGGCCGGACTATATTGATCCCATGTTTCATGGGCGGGTATTGGGGATTCCCTCCAAGAATCTGGACACGTTTTTTACTGGAGAAGAAATGACCCGGTACCTGTTCTGTAAGGAAGCCCTGAAGACAGACCTTTCCGTCCTGGAAGGGGTTATGGGCTTTTATGACGGGGTGGCCGGAAAGGATACGCAGGCTTCCGCATATGACCTGGCCCGGGTGACCAGGACCCCGGTTATTCTGATTGTGGATACCAAGGGGATGAGCGTATCCGTGACAGCCCTTGTAAAGGGATTTCTGGAATACCGGAAGGACAGCCGGGTGGCCGGGGTGATCCTGAACCGGATGTCGGCGGGACTTTATCCCAGGATCAAAGAGCAGCTGGAAACGGAGCTGTCCATAAAGGTTTTGGGGTATGTGCCTTACATCGCGGATTGCGTCATTGAAAGCCGTCATTTGGGGCTGATTACCCCGGATGAGGTATCAAATTTGCAGGAAAAGCTGCAGGAACTTGCAAAAGTAATGGAAAAAACCCTTGATTTTGAAGAGATTCTTGCATTGGCAAATCAGGCGGAGGAGCTTTCCTGTGAAAAGCCGGATTTGCCCCGGCTGCCGGAGGGTACGGTAAAAATCGGCGTTGCCAGGGATGAAGCGTTTTGTTTTTACTATCGGGACAATCTGGAGCTGCTGGAGGAGATGGGGGCCGAGCTTTGCTATTTCTCCCCGCTGCACGACGGGCATTTGCCCGCAGGGCTGGAAGGTCTGATTTTTTATGGAGGGTATCCGGAATTATATGCCAAAGGGCTTTCTTCCAATGAAACCATGCGGGCAGAAATCCGGGAAGCCTTAAAGTACCGGCCCTTTTTGGCGGAATGCGGCGGCTTCCTGTATTTGCAGGAAACCCTGGAGGATATGGAAGGAAATACCTGGCCTATGGCGGGCGTCCTAAAGGGCAGGGGATACCGCACCGGAAAGCTGGGACGGTTTGGCTATCTGACACTGGAGCTGCAGCGGCCGCAGATGCTGGGCGGGCCGGGGGAGCAAATCCGGGGCCATGAATTTCATTATTTTGACAGCACAAACAATGGAACTGATGTTCGAGGGAGAAAACCCCTGACCAGCCGGGAATGGGAATGTATGCAGGGAAGCGCCCGGTATTTGGCAGGATTTCCCCATTTGTACTATTATTCGAATCCAACGATGGCATTCCGGTTTTTAGAGAAATGTAAGGAAAGCCCGGATTTGCCGGAAAACAGGGAAAAGAGGTTTCAGACGAAGAAGTGAGGGGAGCAAAATGTCGCAGGAAACAGTGCGGGATAAAATGAAGCAAGGAGAAGGAACGGGAACTTTACCGGAAGGCTATAGCGGGAAAGAAGCGCCGGAAACTTTACCGGAAGGCTATAGCGGGAAAGGGGCGCCGGAAACCTTGCCGGAAACCCTCCGACGGATTGTCCCGGCAGACCAGGGGGCAAAAGCGGCTGCCAAAGCCCATTGGGATACCATTGCAAAGCCCTTGGGGAGCCTGGGCAGGCTGGAGGAATCCGTGATTATGATTGCCGGAATGCAGGGGAGGCCCCGGGTTTCCCTGGGGAAAAAAGCCCTGGTAGTCATGTGCGCGGACAACGGCGTGGTAGAGGAAGGGGTGACCCAGTCGGGCCAGGAGGTTACGGCCATTGTGGCGGAAAATTTCCTGGACGTCAAATCCTGTGCGGCCATTATGTGCAAGGATACCGGAACGGATCTTTTTCCGGTGGATATCGGCATGGCCGTGGATACGCCCCGGGTGGAAAAGCGGAAAATCGCTTACGGTACCAAAAATATGGCCAAAGAGCCTGCTATGACAAGGGATCAGGCCCAAAGGGCCATTGAGACGGGGATCCGGTATGCCAATCAATTGGCAGGCCGGGGCTATGGCATCCTTGCAACCGGGGAAATGGGGATCGGAAATACCACGACCAGCAGCGCCATTTCTACGGTACTGCTGGGAATCGAACCGGAGCGGGTGACAGGGCGGGGAGCCGGGCTATCCACCCAGGGCCTGAACCGGAAAATTGCGGTAATCAAACAGGCCATCGCGCTGCACCGGCCTAATCGGGAGGATCCCCTTGACGTATTGGCAAAGGTGGGGGGATTTGACATTGCGGGACTTACGGGGGTATTTCTGGGAGGGGCGGCCAACCGGATTCCCGTGGTAATCGACGGGTTCATTTCCGCGGTATCCGCTTTGGTGGCAGTGCGGCTTTGCCCGGCGGCGGCCGACTACATGCTGGCTTCCCATGTTTCCAAGGAACCTGCCGGAACCCTGCTTTTGGATGTGCTGGGAAAGAAGCCGGTCCTGACCTGTGACATGTGCCTGGGAGAGGGAACCGGGGCCGTTGCGCTGTTTCCTTTATTGGAAATGGGACTTCACATCTACCGGGATATGAGTACCTTTGCGGAAACCGACATTGAAACATATGTGCCCCTGGACTGAAAAATATACCGCTTATAATTTTATGAAGCGGAAAATTCATAGCGTTAGGAATCGGAGAGGTGTGTCATGGTTTTATTGGTAATGGGCGGCAGCGGCAGCGGGAAGTCTGCCTATGCGGAGATGCGGACGGCAGAGCTTGGAAAGGGGGCCGGGGGCCGGCTTTTGTACCTGGCCACGATGGAGCCTTACGACGAGGAAAGCCATCGCAGGATTGCCCGGCACCGCCGGATGCGGAAGGATAAGAATTTTATAACCCTGGAATGCCAGACCCATTTGGAAGAGGTGGCGGTGCAGGAAGGGGATACCCTGCTGTTAGAATGTATTTCCAACCTGACGGCCAATGAGATGTACGGTTCTAAGGGCCGGGGAAAGGAAGCGGCCCGGGTGATCCTGGAAGGGATCCGCAGGCTGGCCAGGGAGAGTGCGCATTTGGTGCTGGTGGGAAATCAGGTGTTTTCGGACGGAATTTCCTACGATCCTTCCTCGACGGAATACCTGGGCCAGATGGCTTTGATCCAGAGGGAAGCGGCAGCAATGGCGGATGAGGCAGTGGAAGTGGTCTGCGGGATTCCGGTTTGGCTGAAAGGCGGCAGCGAAGGCCGGAACAAAATGGTGACGAAGGGAACCATAATCCTGGAATAAGAAAACGGCAGATCTTTATGGCGCGAAGAAAGGGAAGAAATAAGAAAAAATGAAGAAGCTACTAAACAGCTGTGTGATTGCCTTTAGCATGTATTCGAAGCTGCCCATGCCCAATGTGCAATGGGAAAAAGAAAATATGAAATATGTCCTGTGCTTTTTCCCCTGGGTAGGGGCGGTGATTGGAGCAGTGTTTACCCTGTGGGGGAATCTGGGGCAGCTCTTGCCCATCGGCAAGACCTTGTATACCATAATTCTGCTGCTGATTCCGGTACTCCTTACAGGAGGGATACATCTGGACGGGTTGCTGGACACGACGGATGCATTAAGCTCTTATCAGCCCCGGGAACGGCGGCTGGAAATTTTGAAGGATTCCCATGCCGGGGCATTTGCAGTGCTGGCCTGCAGCGTTTACTTCCTGGCCTGCTACGGGTTCTTAAGCGAGCTTTCCTGGAACCGGATCTCTCTGGCAGGCATGGGGTTCTTTTTTTCCAGGGCCTTAAGCGGCTATGCCATTGCAGCCTTTCCCTGTGCCAAAAACAGCGGCCTGGCGGCTGCTTTTTCACAAAACGCGGATAAAAAATACGCAAAACGAGGATTGGTGTTGGAAATTATGGCCTGCGGAATCCTGATGCTGCTGCGGGACCCTCTGGGAGGCGGGGCGGCAGTTTGTGCGTCGCTTCTTTGTTTCTTCTATTACTATTTCGTGGCAACCCGGAAATTCGGGGGCATTACCGGGGATCTGGCCGGCTGGTTCCTGCAGCTGTGCGAGTTGTTTTTGCTGGCCGCCCTTGTGGTGGTTCAGGTTCTGGAAAGAATGTGGGGGTGAGAAGATGATACTGATTGTAGGCGGCGTATTTCAGGGAAAGCGGGAGCTGGCAAAGCGTCTGTGGGCGGAAGGAAATACCGGCGAACCGCGGATCGGGCAGCTTTTGGAAGAGGACGATAAGGAAGCGGATATTATTGCGGATTATCATCTTTACATCCGGACCTTATTGGAGCAGGGAAAAGATGCGGCAGCAAAGACAGAAGAGCTGCTGGAACAAAATCCCAATCTGATTCTGACCATGGCGGAGCTGGGCTGCGGCATTGTACCGATGGAAGCCTTTGAACGGGAATGGCGGGAAACCACCGGAAGAATCGGGTGTTTCCTTGCGGCACAGGCGGAGGCGGTTTACCGGGTGTCCTGCGGTGTGGAACAGAAAATAAAGTGAGCCTGAGCGGAGCTTGGAACATCCGGAAGATGCCGGCTACAGGAAAGAAGAGGAAGAATCATGTATTTTGTATACACGACGGCGGCAATGGTGCTGGGATTTCTGCTGGATCTGCTGCTGGGAGATCCCCGGGGCATGTGGCATCCCATTATTGCCATCGGGCATCTCATTGAAAAAACGGAAAAGCTGCTGCGGCGATGTTTTCCGAAGAACCAAAAGGGAGAATTTTGGGGCGGGATCTGCCTGGTTGTGGTGGTGACGGCAGTTTCCACGGCAGTTCCCCTGGCCCTGACCCTTCTGTGCTACCGGGTGCATCCGCTGTTGGGATTTTTGGAGGAAAGCCTTCTTTGCTGGATGATCCTGGCCGCCAAGTCCCTGAAAACGGAGAGCATGCGGGTAGCGAAAGCTTTGGAACAGGAAGGGCTTTCGGCAGGAAGGACGGCGGTATCCTTTATTGTGGGAAGGGATACGGCGCATTTGGACGAACCCGGGGTGGTGAAAGCCGCCGTGGAGACCGTAGCGGAAAACGCATCCGACGGGGTAATTGCGCCCCTGCTGTTTCTGGCATTGGGCGGCCCTACGCTGGGATTTTTCTATAAATCCGTCAATACCATGGATTCCATGGTGGGTTATAAAAATGAAACTTATCTGTATTTTGGCCGAGGGGCGGCGAAAACCGATGATGTTGTGAATTTTATTCCGGCCCGGATCAGCGCCTGGTTAATGATTGCCGGAGCGTACCTGGGAGGGTTTTCCGGAAAGGATGCCCTTAAGATCTATCAGAGGGACAGAAGGAACCATGCCAGCCCCAATTCCGCCCAGACGGAAGCGGTGATGGCCGGGGCTTTGCAGGTACAGCTGGCAGGCCCGGCCTGGTATTTTGGGAAAAGGCTGGAAAAGCCCACGATCGGGGATGATGTCCGGCCTGTGGAACGGGAGGATATCGGCCGGGCCAACCGGCTGCTCTATCGTACGGCCTGGCTGGGACTTTTGCTTTGTGTCCTGGTAAAAGGCGCGGTACTTTTGCTGCTGCGGTAACCTCCGGGCAGTGAAAGGAAAAGACGGAATAAGAAGGGGAGATGGAATAAGAATGCATAAGCATGGCGGAGATATTTACAGCCATCCGGCAGTGGTGGATTTTTCAGCCAACATTAATTACAGAGGAATGCCGAAGGAAGTGGAGCGGGCGGCGATGGAAGGAATCCGTCAATGCGGCCATTATCCGGACCCCTCCCACACAAAGCTGCGGGAAGCCATTGCAGAGAGGGAGCAGGTGCGGCCGGAACAGGTGATATGCGGAAACGGCGCCGCGGAGCTGATTTTTTCATTGGTGCTGGCGAAAAAACCGAAGCGGGCGCTGATTCCCGCCCCCACCTTCTACGAATACGAACAGGCGCTGCATTCGGTGGGCTGCGAAATACGGCGGTATTATTTAAAAGAAGAACACATGTTTGGGTTCTGTCCGGATTTTTTGGGGGAAGTGACAGAAGAAGTGGATCTGGTGTTTCTCTGTAATCCCAACAACCCCACGGGCCTGTCGGTGCAGCCGGAATTTTTGCATCAGATATTGAAACGCTGCGAAGGCTGTGATACCCTGTTAGTAGTGGACGAATGCTTTCAGGATTTTTTAGAGGAGCCGGTTTCCATGAAGCCGTTTCTGAATGAGAGTGAAAACCTCTTTCTTTTGCGGGCTTTTACGAAAATGTATGCCCTGGCCGGGCTGCGGCTGGGCTACGGCCTTTGCGGCAGCCCAAAGCTGCTTTGGAAGATCCGGGAACACAGGCAGCCCTGGTGTGTTTCGGCCCCGGCCCAGACAGCGGGAATTGCAGCAGCCCGGGATGTGGGGTTTGCCTTGGAGAGCCGCAGGGAGATTGGAGAAGAACGGGAAAGATTAAAAGAGGAATTAATTAAATCAGGATTTTATGTTTTGGATTCCAAGGCAAACTACCTGTTTTTCAAAGGGCCTGTGAATTTATATGAACGATGTTTGGAACAAGGGTTTTTGATCCGGGACTGCCGGAACTATGAAGGGCTTTCCCCGGGATGGTTTCGGATTGCGGTTCGAAGCCCGAAGGAAAACGATGCATTGCTGGAGGTGCTGCGGCAGGAAGGGAGGATGCAATGGCAAAAGCAATTATGATACAGGGAACCATGTCCAATGCGGGAAAGAGCCTGCTGGCCGCGGGCCTTTGCCGGATTTTCAAGCAGGACGGTTACAAGACGGCCCCTTTTAAATCCCAGAATATGGCGCTGAATTCCTTTATAACCAGAGAAGGGCTGGAAATGGGGCGGGCCCAGGTGATGCAGGCAGAAGCGGCGGGAATTGAACCCTCGGTTTTGATGAACCCCATTTTACTGAAGCCCACCAACGATACGGGGTCCCAGGTCATTGTAAACGGGGAGGTCCTAGGGACCATGAATGCCCGGGATTATTTTTCCTATAAGAAACAGCTGGTTCCGGAGGTGAAGAAGGCATACGAAACCCTGGCTGCGGAATATGATATCATTGTCCTGGAGGGCGCCGGCTCTCCGGCGGAAATCAATCTGAAGAAGGAGGATCTGGTGAACATGGGTATGGCAAAACTGGCCAGGGCCCCGGTGCTTTTGGCCGGGGATATTGACCGGGGCGGCGTGTTTGCCCAGCTGGTAGGCACCGTAATGCTGTTGGAGGAAGAAGAGCAGAAGTATGTGAAGGGGCTGGTGATCAACAAGTTCCGGGGGGATAAAACCATTCTGGACCCGGGCATTGCCATGCTGGAAGAAAAATGCGGCATCCCGGTGGTGGGAACGGTGCCCTATATGCAGCTGGATCTGGAGGATGAAGACAGTTTGACCGAACGTCTGAACCGGGAAAAAGAAGTGGGGCTGATTGACATTGCCGTAATCCGGCTGCCCCGGATTTCCAACTTCACGGACTTTAACGTATTGGAAAGCTTTTCGGGGGTATCCCTTCGGTATGTGGAGAAGGTTTCCCAGCTGAAGAAGCCGGACATGATTGTGCTGCCCGGCACCAAGAACACCATGAAGGACTTGTCCTGGCTCCGCCAGTCCGGGATGGAAGCGGCGATTTTAAAAGCGAAGGAAAACGGGGCGGTGATTTTCGGCATCTGCGGCGGTTACCAGATGCTGGGGGAAACCCTTTCGGACCCCAGAGGCATCGAAGAAGGGGGAAGCATGCGGGGCATGGGGCTGCTGCCGGAGGACACGATGTTTGCAGGGGAAAAGACCAGAACAAGAGTTCGGGGAAAATTCGGAAAGCTGGAAGGGGTTCTGGCAGGGCTTTCCCATCTGCCCCTGGAGGGCTATGAAATCCATATGGGCGTCAGCAGGTCAAAGCAGAATACGATGCAGGCAGTAACCATGATCAAAGACCAGTGTGAAGAGGACAGCCTTCTCAAATGCGATGGCGCTCAGGCGGATAATGTCTACGGCTCCTATGTCCATGGGATTTTTGACAAGGAAGGGGTTGCCCGGGGCGTCATAGAGGCCCTGGCGAAGGCAAAAGGCGTCGCCTTGGAGCATCTTTCTTCTTTTGATTATGGGAAGTACAAGGAAAGCCAGTATGACCTGCTGGCGGATACCTTGCGGCAGTATTTGGATATGGAACAGATTTATAAAATATTGGAGGAGGGAATTTAAATGGAAGACAAGAAAACAGTGGGCTTGATTCACATTTACGAAGGAGACGGAAAGGGGAAGACCAGCGCGGGCGTAGGGTTGAGCGTCCGGTGTGCCGGAAGCGGCCAGAAGGTATTGTATACCCAGTTTTTAAAGGACGACGCTTCCAGCGAGCTGAAGGTATTGGAGCAGATTCCGGGCATTACCCTGGAACACTGTACGGAGAGCTTCGGCTTTACCTTCCAAATGACGCCGGAGGTCCGGGAACGGGCGATGCAGTATTATACCGAACATTTTCGCCGTGTCACAACGCTTGCCCGGGAGGGGGGCTACCGTCTGCTGGTGATGGATGAATTGATTGCCTCTTATAATCTGAACATGGTGGTAAGGGAAGAAGTGCTGGAATTTCTGAAAAACAAGCCCCGGGAGCTGGAAGTGGTTATGACGGGAAGAGATCCGGCGGCGGAGCTGACAGAGCTTTCCGACTATGTATCTAAGATTGTGAAGGTAAAGCATCCCTTTGACAAAGGAATCCCGGCGCGGTTGGGAATTGAGGACTAAACAGAAGCGCAGGAAGAAATGCTGGAAAAATGCAGAAAGAAATACAGGAATGAATGCAGAAAGAAAGATGGAAAGGCAGAACCTATGAAAATAGAATTGGAAAATGTCCTGCCCATGGACATTGAAGCCCGAAGCTTTGAGATCATTACGGAAGAACTAAAGGGAAAAGCGCTGGAAGCGGAATATGCTCCCATTATCAAACGGGTCATACATACTACCGCGGATTTTGAATATGCGGATACCCTGGCTTTTTCTCCGGAAGTCCTTCCCAAGGCCCTTTCGGCCATCCGAAAAGGAGCCTGCATCGTGACGGATACCCAGATGGCCAAGGCCGGGATTAACAAGCGGGTGCTGGCCGGGTTTGGAGGGGAAGTCCTGAACTTTATGACAGACGAAGACGTGGCGAAGCAGGCAAAGGAGCAGGGGACCACAAGAGCCGCCGCCTGCATGGATAAGGCCGCAAAACATAAGGGCCCGTTGATTTTTGCAATCGGGAACGCGCCCACCGCATTGGTGCGCCTTTATGAGCTGATAAAGGAAGAAAAATTAAAACCAGAATTAATTATTGGAGTCCCGGTAGGCTTTGTCAATGTGGTACAGTCCAAGGAATTGATACTGGAATCCGGGGTTCCCTATATTGTGGCCCGGGGAAGAAAAGGCGGCAGCAATGTGGCGGCAGCGATTTGCAATGCGCTGTTATATCTTTTGGATGAAACCAGGGCGGGAAATCAGACATGAACATTCAGATGATTGGAATTGACCATACCACGGCCTCCGTGGATGTAAGACAGGAATTTTCCTTTACGAAAAAAGCCACGGGAGAAGCGTTGGCATGGCTGAAGGAACAGGAAGCGGTTTCCGGCGCCGTTTTGCTGTCCACCTGCAACCGCATGGAGCTGTGGATCAGCTTTCGGGAAGGCTTTTCGGGCAGTGCCAAGGAGTATTTGTTTCAATTGAAAAAAACAAAGCTGCCCTGCCGGGATGCATTGGTGCAGCGGAAGAATCAAGAGGCGGTGCAGCATTTGTTCCGGCTGGCCGGGGGACTGGAATCCAGGATTTTAGGGGAAGATCAAATTTTAACCCAGGTGAAGGAAGCCGCGGCCTTTTCCAGGGAACGGGGCGGGACGGACCAGGTCCTGGAGGTATTGTTCCGGATGGCCGTAACGGCCGGAAAAAAAATCAAGGCCGAGATTCCCATGCATAAGGCCAACTACTCCGCGGCCCATTTAGCCCTGGAAGCGCTGCAGGCCATGGGGGATACCCTTTCAGGCCGGGAGTGCCTGGTAATCGGGAACGGGGAAATGGGCCGTTTGACGGCTCTGGCCCTTCTGGCGGAAGGCGCAAGGGTGACGATGACGGTCCGCCAGTACCGAAGCGGCGGACTGGAGATTCCGGAGGGCTGCGGCAAGGTGAATTACTCGGAACGGTATCGGCACATGCGCCGCTGCAGCCTGGTGGTGTCTGCCACGGCCAGCCCCAACTATACGATTACGGAAGCGGATTTCCGGTCCATGCAGGAGGAAGAAGGGGAAGGGGCGGCCCCGGAACGGATTTTGATTGACCTGGCCGTACCCAGGGATATCGAGCCTTCCGTAGGGACATTTCCGGGGGTTCGTCTGTACGATATCGACTCATTTCACATTGACGCCCGTTCCGAGGAAATGCGCAGCCAGGTGCTGGCGGCGGAAGGGATCATCACAGAAAAAATCGAAGAATTCCAAAGCTGGTACGACTGCCGGGACCTGATTCCCCGGGTACAGAAAATCAGCGGCCAGGCAGCCCGGGATGCCGTTTGGAGGACCGGAAGAACCGTAAACAGGCTGATGCTTTCCGAACCGGCCAGAAGCCAGCTGGAGCTTGCCATGGAGGAAGCGACCGCCAAGGTAGTGGGGAAACTGATGTTCGAACTGCGGGATTCTCTGGAACCCGAACAATTCCGGGAATGCGTGAACGCCCTGGAGCAGGTGTATCCTTAAAAGCAGCCGGAGGCAGGCGGGGATTTGCAGCCGGAAGAAAAGGAAACGAAAACGAAAACAGAAAATGAGTGAAGAAAATGAGTGAAGGATCTGCATTTTTTCCGATTTTTATAAATATGAAAGAAAAGCGGTGCATACTTTACGGCGGCGGGAACATTGCCGCCCGGCGTGCGGAAGGATTGCTGCGGTTTGGCGCAAGGGTGACGGTCATTTCCCCCCGGTTCCGGGAAGGGATGCAGCGGCTGAAACAAAGGTATTCCCCCCAATTGTGCCTGAAAGAAGGGGCCTATGAGCCGGGGATCCCGGAAGCGGATTTTGTCTTTTCCTGTACCGACGACCGGGAGACGGATTTGTGCATTTACCGGGAGTGCAAAAGCCGGGGGATCCCGGTCAATATTGCCTCGGACCAGAGCTTGTGCGATTTCCTGTTTCCGGCATTGGTGGAGCAGGAGGAGCTGGTAATCGGAATTTCTTCCGGAGGCCGGGATCACCGGAAAGTACGGCAGGCAGCGAAACGGCTGCGGGAATGGATAGGAGGAACAACATGGAAGTAATCAGGCTGGGAAGCCGGGAAAGCAAGCTGGCCCTGGTGCAGACGAACCTGGTAAAAGCATATATCGAAGAAAACTGCCCGGAAAAGCGGGTAGAGATCGTCACCCGGAAGACCACCGGGGATAAAATTCTGGATCGGACCTTGGATCAGATCGGCGGGAAAGGGCTGTTTGTAAAGGAACTGGACATTGCGCTGCGGGAAGAGGAAAGTGATTTGTCCGTCCACAGCCTGAAGGATCTGCCCATGGAGGTGCCAAAAGACCTTCCCCTGATCGGGTTTTCCAGGCGGGAAGATCCCCGGGACGTACTGGTGCTTCCAAAAGGCGCCGAGAAACCAAATCCCAATCTCCCCCTGGGCTGTTCCAGCCGCCGAAGGATCGTCCAGCTGGAAAAACTGTTTCCCAATGCCATGATCAAAAGTATCCGGGGGAATGTACTGACCCGGCTGGAAAAGCTGGACCGGGGGGAGTACGGCGGACTGATCCTGGCTGCTGCCGGGCTGAAACGGCTGGGCCTGGAAGAGAGGATCACCCGGTACTATACGGTGGAAGAAGTGATTCCGGCGGCAGGCCAGGGAATTTTGGCCCTTCAGGGCAGACGGGACATGGATTACGGCTTTCTGAAGGGATTCCTGGATACCGACAGCTTTTATGCCGCTACCTGCGAACGGGCTTTTGTCCGGGCGTTAGACGGCGGCTGCAGCGCCCCTATTGCGGCCTATGCCCAGGTTGAGGGGAAACGGCTGAAGCTAACCGGACTTTATTATAATGAAGATTTAAGAAAACAGATTACAGGCTCTATTGAGGGAAATGTTATGGATGCGGAACGGATCGGAAATTCCCTTGCAAAGCATTTGAAAGAAAGTATAAACGAGGTTTAATTTATGGGAAAAGTATGGCTGGTAGGGGCAGGGCCTTCGGATGTTGGCCTGCTTACGATACGTGGGAAGGAAATCCTGTTACAGGCGGATACCGTGGTCTATGACCGTCTGGTAGGGCCGGGGATTTTAAATCTGATTCCGGATAAGGCGGAATGCATTGATGTGGGAAAACGGGCCGGAAACCATACGATGCCCCAGGAAGAAATCAACCGGATTTTATTGGAAAAGGCCCTGGAAGGAAAACGGGTGGTGCGGTTAAAGGGCGGCGATCCTTTTTTATTCGGAAGAGGCGGCGAGGAACTGGAGCTTCTGTCTGCCCATGGGATACCCTTTGAAGTGGTACCGGGGGTAACCTCCGCCATTTCCGTTCCGGCCTACAACGGGATTCCGGTGACACACCGGGACTGTACCTCTTCCCTTCATATTATAACGGGACATAAGAAAAAGGATGCGCCCTACGATATTGATTTCGAAGCCTTGGTACGGACGAAAGGGACCCTGGTTTTCCTGATGGGCTATACGGCCCTGGGAGACATCTGCCGGGGCCTGCTTTCGGCCGGAATGGACCCTGGGATGCCCGCCTGCCTGCTGCAGCAGGGAACCACGGCAGGCCAGAAAAAAATCCTGGCTACGGTGTCCACCCTGGAAGCGGAAACCGCCAAAGAACAGGTGGAAACCCCGGCAATTATTCTGGTGGGAAAGGTGTGCGGCTATGCCGATGAATTTTCCTGGTATGAAAAGCTGCCTCTTTTCGGACACCGGATCATTGTAACCAGGCCCAGGGAACGCAGCGGAGTGCTTTCCAATCGTCTGCGGGAGCTGGGGGCGGAGGTACTGGAGCTTCCGGCAATCCGGACCGTTCCCCTGCCGGAAACCCCGGCCTTTTTGGAGGAACTGGAACGGCTGCCGGAATACGATTATCTGGTCTTTACCTCCCCGGCCGGGGTAAACTGCTTTTTCGACGCCTTGCTTCGCCGGAAAAAGGATATCCGTTCCATCGGAAACGGGACCATTGCGGCCATCGGCCCGGGCACCCAAAAGGAGCTGGAGAAAAGGGGCCTCTTTTCGCCTTTGATACCGTCCGTGTACGACGGACAATCTCTGGGCATCCTGCTGGGGGAGACCTGTAAGGACGGGGATAAAATCCTGATTCCCCGGGCCAAAAACGGAAATCCGGAATTGATTGAGGAGCTGAAAAAGCGCCGGAAGGCGGAAGTGGTGGAGCTTCCCTTGTATGATACGGAAGACTGCCTGGATCCCCATCGCCCCCTGCCGGATCAAAAAGCATTGATGGAAGCCGGAAAAATCTCCATGGCGGTTTTCACCAGCGCATCCACCGTCCGGGGCTTTGCGGCAAGCACCCCCGGCCTGGATTACCGCCTGGTACGCGCCCTCTGTATCGGCAAGCAGACAAAAGCCGCCGCCGACGCCCTGGGAATGCAAACCTCCATGGCAAAGGAGGCCACCATCGACAGCCTGGTGGAGCTGGCTTTGGAAACAGCGGGAACGGCGTCCGGAAATTGAGAATAAGAACAGCGGAAAAATATCCGAAAATAAATGATAAATATAGAAAGAAGGAATCCCTATGGAGCTAACAAACAGACCCCGCCGCCTGCGCAGCAATCCAACGCTGCGGAAAATGGTACGGGAAACCAGGATGGACCCTTCCTCCCTGGTATATCCGATGTTTGTGACCGAAGGCAGCAATAAAAAAGAAGAAATTCCTTCCATGAGCGGCCAGTATCGCTACAGCGTAGACCGTATGGAAGAAAAACTCATAGAATTGCAAAATGCCGGGGTATCCTCCGTTATGCTTTTCGGCATTCCGGAAGAAAAAGATGCCTGCGGCAGCGGCGCCTATGCGGAGGACGGTATTGTGCAGAAAGCCTTCCGGAAGGCAAAAGAGGCATGTCCGGGCTTATACCTGATCGGGGATGTCTGCATGTGCGAGTATACCTCCCACGGACACTGCGGTGTTTTGAAGGGCCAGGACGTGGATAACGATCAGACCCTGGAGCTTTTGGCAAAAACGGCCCTTTCCCAAGTGCAGGCCGGCGCGGATATGGTGGCTCCTTCCGATATGATGGACGGCCGGGTAGCGGCAATCCGTCAGCTTCTGGATGCAAACCGTTATGAAAATGTGCCGATTATGGCTTACTCCGTAAAATTTGCATCTTCCTTTTACGGCCCCTTCCGGGACGCGGCGGATTCCGCTCCGGCCTTTGGGGACCGGAAAACCTATCAGATGGATTTTCACAACCGCAGGGAGGCTAAGAAGGAAGCGCTGCTGGATGTGGCGGAAGGCGCGGATCTTTTGATGGTAAAGCCGGCCATGGCTTACGGCGACCTGATTCGGGAAATTAAGGATTTGACCAATCTGCCCATGGCGGCTTACAGTGTCAGCGGGGAATATGCCATGGTAAAAACTACGGCGGCGGCAGGTTTTATTGACGAAACCAATATTCTCTGTGAAATGGCGGTCAGTGCCTACCGGGCCGGGACGGATATCTATATTACCTATTTTGCGGAAGAGCTGGCAAAATGCATGAAGGAAGGGAGGATTGGCTGATGGGAGGACAGGAAAAAAGCAAACGTTTGTTCGAAACAGCATCCCGCTATATTCCAGGCGGCGTCAATTCCCCGGTACGGGCCTTTGGTTCCATCGGCTCCTGCCCCCGCTTTATCCAAAAAGCGGACAAAGCGTTGCTTTGGGATGAAGACGGGAATACATATATCGACATGATTGGCTCCTGGGGCCCCATGATTCTGGGACACAATCATCCGGAAATTCTGGAACAGGTGACGGATGCCTGTCAGAGAGGGCTTAGCTACGGGGCGGCCACCGCAGCGGAAGTGGAGATGGCAAAGCTGGTCTGCGAGCTGGTTCCTTCCGTGGAGATGGTGCGCATGGTCAACTCCGGCACCGAAGCGGTTATGAGCGCGATCCGCACCGCAAGGGGCTATACCGGCCGGGATAAAATCATCAAGTTTACCGGATGCTATCATGGCCATTCCGACGGCCTTCTGGTAAAAGCAGGCTCCGGGGTGATGACAGCCGGAGTACCGGACAGCCTGGGCGTCCCCAAGGGCTGTACCGGCGATACCCTTTCGGCGGTTTATAATGACTTGGACAGCGTAAAAGAACATTTTGAACGGTGCGGGGAGGAAATTGCGGCCATTATCGTGGAGCCGGTAGCAGCCAATATGGGGGTAGTGCCGCCGAAGCCGGGATTTCTCGAAGGGCTGCAAAAGATCTGCGATGAATTTGGGGCTTTGCTGATTTTCGACGAAGTCATCACGGGCTTTCGTCTGGGCATCGACGGAGCCCAGGGATATTTCGGTATCCGTCCGGATTTGACAACCTTTGGAAAAATCATCGGCGCAGGTATGCCGGTAGGGGCCTACGGAGGGCGCCGGGAAATCATGGAGGTAGTAGCGCCCTTAGGCGGCGTCTACCAGGCCGGAACCTTAAGCGGGAACCCCATTGCCATGGCAGCGGGTCTTGCCCAGCTTTCGATTTTAAAGGAACATCCGGACTATTATCAAAAGCTGAATCAGGACGCCGATGATTTTTATGAAAAAATAAAAAAGACGGTAAAGGAATACGGTTTTAATTATACCGTGAACCACATCGGCTCTCTGGGCTGCCTGTATTTTACGGAACAGGAGGTTATGGATTATGAAAGCGCCAAAACCTCAGATACGGCAGCTTTTGCAGCCTATTGCAACCACATGTTGAAGCAGGGCATTTATCTGGCCCCGGCTCAGTTTGAAGCCATGTTCGTATCCATGGCCCATACCGGGGAGCAGCTGGACCAGGTGCTGGAAGCCATGGCGGGTTATTTCAGCGGAAGGTGTTAAAATGATTTACGATATTAGCAGAGAAATATTTTCTTCGGAAATTTATCCGGGAGATCCGGTTCCGGCCCGGGAATTTGTTATGACTTTTGAAAAAGAGGAGCCGGATGTCTGCCAGTTGACGGAGCTGACCTTGGGCAGCCATACCGGAACCCATATGGACGCGCCCCGGCATTTTTTTGAAACAGGAAAAACCGCCGCAGAGCTGGATTTGTCCAAATGCATAGGGTCCTGCCAGGTGCTTTCCTGCCCCGAACAAGTAACCCGGCAGACCTTGGAAAAAGGTATGGGGCCGGATGTAACACGCCTGCTTCTAAAAGGGGCGAAGGAGCTGCATGAAGAAGCAGCGCAATTTCTGGTGGAACGGGGGATTCTCTGTGTCGGCGTGGAATCCCTTTCCGTTGCGCCCCTGTCTTCTCCGGTGAAGGTGCACAAGCTGCTGCTTGGAGCGGAAATGATTCTATTGGAAGGGCTGGTTTTGGAGGAAGTCCCCGAAGGCCGCTATGAATTAATCGCGCTTCCCCTGAAAATGGCTGAATTGGACGGTTCCCCGGTGCGGGCAGTTTTGCGGGAGCTTTCGGTTGGATAAATGTTTAAATAAGCCGGTCGGCAGTTTGCAGACAGGCTTATTTTTGTATGGGCATGGCCCTGTTTTCAAAGTTCCGTTTTTCGTGATCCGAAAAACGG
>CAJUSQ010000011.1 GCA_910588885.1 uncultured Lachnospiraceae bacterium | reverse complement strand
TCCTTCCCACTACCGGGCGGATTCGGGACTTTCACCCGTTAGAAACGTGCGCCGCTGGGCGCACAAAAGCAAAGAGGCTTTTCAGAACATTATTCTGAAAGCCTCTTTGAAAAAGTCAGAATATAAATTAATCCCTTCGAAAAATATCCCTGGTATAAACCTTATCTTTTACATCGTCCAGGCAGCAGTCATACCGGTTCGCAAGGATTGCATGGCTCTTCTTTTTAAATGTTTGCAGGTCATTTATTACTTTGCTCCCGAAAAAAGTAATTCCATCCCCAAGCGTTGGTTCATAAATAATAACCGCTGCGCCTTTTGCCTTTATCCGCTTCATAACCCCCTGGATGGAGGATTGCCGGAAATTGTCGGAATTCGTTTTCATTGTAAGGCGATAAACGCCTATCACAATGTTTTTTTCCATAACCGCATTATATTCGCTGTTTGCCCCATAACCGCCTGCTTTTGTCAGGATACGATCTGCAATGAAATCCTTTCGCGTTTTATTACTTTCTACAATCGCAGAAATCATGTTTTGCGGGACATCCGTATAATTTGCCAGAAGCTGCTTTGTATCCTTGGGAAGGCAATAACCGCCGTAGCCGAAAGACGGATTGTTGTAATCATTGCCGATTCGCGGGTCAAGACAAACACCATGAATAATTTGCTGTGTATTCAAACCCTTCATTTCCGCATAAGTATCCAACTCATTGAAATAGGACACGCGAAGCGCAAGATATGTATTTGCAAATAATTTGACGGCTTCTGCTTCGGTCGATCCTATAATCAAGGTTTCGATCCCTTTTTTCACGGCCCCTTCCTGTAAAAGTGCGGCAAAAGTATTTGCAGCCTTCTGCAGCATCGTATTTTCCATATCTGTTCCTACAATAATGCGGCTGGGATAAAGATTGTCATATAAAGCCTTCGATTCACGGAGGAATTCCGGGCTAAAAAGGATTTCGCTGCAATTGTATTTTTTCCGGACAAATGCGGTAAATCCTACCGGAACTGTAGATTTTATGACCATGACAGCTTCCGTATTATACTTTCGCACCGATTGAATCACATGTTCAACGGCTTCCGTATTAAAAAAATTCCTTTTACTATCATAATTCGTGGGCGTGGCAATTACTACGAAATCAGCCTTTTGGTAAGCTTCTTTTTCATCCAGCGTAGCAGAAAGGTTTAACGGCTGTTCTGTTAAATATTTATCAATGTATTCATCAAGAATCGGTGATTTCCGACGATTGACAGAATCCACCTTATCGGGATCAAGATCTATGGTTGTAACCTTATGATGTTGTGCCAGTAAAATAGCTATGGACAGACCAACATATCCGATTCCGGCTACCGTAATACGCATTTAGATGATACACTTCCTTTCGAAAAAATGATTGGCGGTACTCCTCTCAACATTCCCCTTCATATTCCAAAAGGGTGTCCACGATCTGCTGTAAAATTAAATTATGAATAGATTCTACAATTCCATAATGCTTCACGGGTACATGAATATTATAATTTCCCATAGTAATAATACGGTTATCATTTTCAAATCCTGATAACGTAATAACTTTCATCCCTTTTTCAAAAGCTGCTTCTATTGCATTTACAATATTTGGGGAATTTCCCGAACTGCTGACAGCTACCAGTAAATCTCCCTCTTTTGCCAGTAGTTTGAGCGGCTGGGAAAAAATATATTCATAGCCATAATCGTTTCCCATGCAGGTAGTTACAGAATGTTCATGTAAACTATGCGTCCGCATCCCGCCATTTTTCATAAAATCTGCGGTCATATGGCTTGCAATTGCGGCGCTTCCTCCATTTCCAATGAAAAAAACCTGCTTTCCGGCCTGCTTAATCGCCAAAAAGGCATCGACTAATTTCTGCATTATTTCTTCATAATCCTGATAGCGGTTTCCTTCCCGGTCATATAATTGTGTGGCTTGCAGACAATGCGCCAAACGCTCTAAATACTCCTGATACATTGTTTATTTCACCCTTTCACAGAATACCAGTTTTTGCTCACTGCTTTCCGAGATATTTAAACCAGTCTTTCGTTGCCTCTCCGATACTGTCCGGCGTCCATACAGGGGCTTCGCTCCAGTAATTAATATTTTCCAGTATTTTGGAAACGCCTTCTTCCAGAGAAACCTTGGCTTTCCAGCCCAATGCCTTTTCGATTTTTCCGGTATCGGCAAAGGTACAGTCCGGTTCTCCCGGGCGTTTTGGTATATGAATGGCCTCCCCTCCTAACAGCTCGCACAAACGGTTTACAGAATAGGTCCCTCCGCTTCCCACATTAAAAGTTTCATTTACGAGGTCCGACAGGGCTGCTGTATAAAAGGCTTCCGCCACATCCGTTACATAGGTGAAATCCCTGGTTTGCTCCCCGGTTCCTACTACCGTAAAAGGCTTCCCCGCCAATTTTTGAGCCAGGAATACACCGAATACCGCACCATATGTACCGGATGTCCTGGAACGGGTGCCGTACACGTTAAATAACCGCAATGTCACTACCGGAAGGCCATATACTTGTCCCCAATGAAGTACTGTTTCTTCCCCTAACCGTTTCGTTAATGCATAAGGGTATTGGGGGCGTATTTCTGCTGTTTCCTTGGTGGGATATTCGTCCGGGATTCCATAACAGGAAGAAGATGCCGCGTATACTAATTTTCGAATACCGGCATTTTTGGCACATTCCACTACATTGTAGGTCCCTAATACGTTAGAAGAATAGTATTCCCAGGGCTTTTGAATGGAAGGGACAATGTCTGCCAAAGCCGCCATATGAAAGACATAGTCTACCCCTTCAAAAACTTCCTTTATTTCCGCCATATTCCGAATATCTTTTTGATATATTTTCAGTTTCTCATTTTCCCTTTGATGTTCCAGATTCTCAGGACGTCCTGTAGTAAAATTGTCAATTACCCGAACCTGGTGTCCTTCCTGAAGCAGACGGTCCACAATATGGGAACCGATAAATCCGCATCCGCCTGTCACTAATGAAATCATTCTGCAGTCCTCCCGTGTATTGTAATTCAGACATTAAGTAGCGTGCTGGCATATTTTAAAACATTTACCTTTTCCACAGACTCTTTATTTCCCACAATATTTGCGGCAAGCGCTCCGGCAATATTCCCCATAAAGGCTCCAACCTCTATAGGAGCTCCTGCCGCTGCCGACAGGCTTGCAATCGCAAAAAAAGCGTCTCCGGCGCCAATCGTATCCTTTACCTTCAGCGTAAAAGCCGGGCAGGCTTTTAACACCCCGTTTTCTACGGAAGTAGCTCCCTGCGAACCCTGGGTCAGCCATCCGGGACTGCCAAAATATTCGGACAGGCGAAGCAACGCATCTTCTTCGCTTTGCTGATAATCCGAAAAGGCCAGTCCCAATTCCTTTTGGTCTAACGCAAATACATCCGCACGGGCGTATTTTGTAATCAGGTTCTTACCATAATTCGATGAATTTGTCTGGCAATTTACCGCAAGAAATTTCGCATGGTTTTGCAGGATTTTCATTACTTCATGGTCGATAAGCCCATGGCCGAAATCGCAGAGGATTACCGCATCAAAACGCCCCGCCTTTTCTGCCAATTTCTCTTTAAATTTGTGCAAAGTTTCATCATCAATGCACATAGGCGTGGGCAAATTATTGATGGAAAATATTTTATGGACTTCTTCACGTTTTTCATTCAAGGAAACATATCGTGTTTTTACAATTGTTTCAAATTCACTGCTATAAGTCAGGTCAATCCTCATACGATTTCCAAGCTCATCCAGGATTAAGCTGTGCAGTTTTTCTTCCATACCGACAATGCTCATCAACGTAACATCATCACTAAAGGAAGCAAGATGGCCTGCGATGGCAAAAGATCCGCCCAGGTACATTTCTGAATAGTGATATCGTGCAGAATATCCCATATCTTTGGACATTAACCCCTGGACGTTGCAATAGACGTATTCGTCCATAATGCAGTCTCCCACTACCAGCACTTTCAACCCTTTCATTCGGCCTGTCAATTCTTTCATATTATCCAGGGAATATTTCTGATGAAATTCTTCCATATACTCTTTTACATCCGAAGACATTGCCGGGAGTGCCTGGTTAATCAGCCTGGTAGAGCTAAATACCTGCCCGGTAGTATATGCAATATTTCCCCCATGGCGCTTTACGAAGGCTTCCTCTTCACTGATTTTTCCGGTGATATCATCCTCAGCCCGTTTATATTCTTCCCCTTTTACATACAAATCAGGTTCTACCGCTTCGATCACATCATCTACGGTATAACCTTCTGACAGCATTACATAATCTATACATATAATTTCTGCAAGAAATTTCAGCCGCATTTCATCATCAAAATATGGCCGGCCGGGGCCTTTTCGGACATATTTTGCCGCTGTAATAGAAACCACCAGGATATCCCCCATTTTTTTCGCTTCTTCAAAATGGATGATATGTCCCGGATGGACTAAATCAAAGACACCGTGGCATAGGACGATTTTTTTTCCCTGTATTTTTAGTTGCTTTTTTATTTCTGCAAAATTTGATTTTTTGATTATCTGTGCCATTCACATTGCTCCTGGATTATATAAAATTAATATGATTTGGTTTTTCTCCGGCCGGATCCGGAACCTCTTGATTCTGATAGATATTCCACAGCATTTCGTTAGTTTTATGTTGTAAACATAATGTGCCGCAATCTTTATTCGGATTAAATTCATCTTCTGTCAGGGATTTCATTACTTCCCAATACCGGTCGCTTTCCCATAACTCTTTGAATCGGGTTTCCTTAATATTGCCAATATGATATTTTTTATATTTTTCATTAAAAAACATCCCGCATGGAGCTACAAGCCCGGTTCCCGACATCTGTATAATAAAGGGGGCGCCAAAACATTTACAGTAAGATTTTTTACCATGGCTTAGGATTTTGGACCATTTTGCGGATACCTGATAGTTTTCGGTTGAATAAGACTCGGCTTCCTTTAAAGTAGATATCATGCTGTCATATTTGCTGTAATCTACCCCTAATGTTCCGTCTTCATCATCGCTACAATGCTTGATTACGAGATAATCTACACCCAGTTCTTTGCCAAGTACGGTCAGGGGAATAATCTGGTCTTCAAATTCCGGCATAAGTACCATCTGCATCCCGATTGTAACATTAAGATCCCGTTCTTTTCTGATCCGAACAGCTTCTCTAATAGTTTGCACTACTTTATGGTAGCATTTTACGGGGCAGCCGTGAATATAGGCATATCGTTCTGCTTCTCCGGCTGAAATATTAAAGCGCAGATATGTGAGACAAGGTAAAATGTCGTTTAATTCTTCATCCTTTAACAAATAGCCGTTGGTTCCAAGCGCCATATCCAGCCCTTTTTCAAAGCCATGCAATATAGCGTCCTTCAAATGGGGATTGCATGTGCTTTCTCCATCGCTTACAAAACTAATGCCCTTTACCCCAATCTCTGCCGCATCATCCAGGAATTGAAAAATAGTTTCTTTGTCCAGGTTATCAGACTGATTAATACACTGCATTTTCCCATAGCAATATATGCAGCGATAGCTGCATTTTGTTGTGAGGGCGCAGTCGATCGTAATAGGGGCAATCCTGCCCTTCCCATAATCCCACTGCCTGATTCTTTCCGGATGCCATAGTACCTTGCTGCCGTCCAGAATATATTTTTGTTCTTCCATCTTAAAAATCCTCTCTTTCATATAACTGGAAAAGCTTTTGGTATATGCCGTCTGCATCCAGTTGATTTGCAGATAAGACCTGTTTCTGCGTCCCATAACCGCTGGCAAAGCAATCTCCTAATCCGATTCTTATTAATCTGTTTCCCAGGCCAAATGTTGTCAGGACTTCGGAAATCATACTTCCAAGTCCTCCGGCCACGCTATGTTCTTCAATAGAACAGAGAAGAGAATATTTTCCTGCAATCTTCTTAATTCCTTCCACATCTAAAGGTTTTAAGGTATGGACGCTGATCACCGCTGCATGGATTCCTTGCTGCTCTAACCGTTTTGCCGCTTCCATTGCCTGGTACAAAATTTCCCCGGTTGCAAACAGGGCGATATCCTTCCCTTCCTTTAAAACGCTGATTTTTCCGGGAATTATTTTCTGTTCCGGCGAATACAGTTCATCTGGAAGGTTATTTCCCAGACGGATATATACGGGACCGTTTGTTTCGTAAGCATAACGTACCATTCGTTTTGTTTCTTTCGGAGTTGCCGGGGATAGTAATATGAGATTTGGAATGCACCGTAATATCGCAATATCTTCCGTCGAGTGATGGGTTGGGCCAAGATAACCATAAGTCACCCCGGCTCCGATCCCTACGATCTTGACGTTTAATTTCTGCAGGCATACATCCAAACGGATAAATTCGTAGGAACGATACGCCAAAAAAGAACCAATCGTATACGCAAAAGGGATTTTCCCGCAGCTTGCCATTCCTGCGGCAGCCGTCACCATATGGCCTTCCGAAATACCGAAATTCAAGTATTGATCCGGCATATCCCTGCGGAAGTCGTCATATACAATCATTCCGTTATCCGAAACCAAAGAAAGGACGTTCCGGTCTGCTTTTGCAATGGCATATAATTCCTTTAAATATGTATTTCTCACAACCGGCCCTCCGTTTCTGAGATTCCCAATTCTGCATCCGTAATTCCCAATTCCGCTTTCACAATCTGCATTTCCGCTTCGTTTGGCATACGGTAATGCCAAATGGGAACATGCTCCATGAAGGAAACGCCTTTTCCCTTTACCGTCCTGGCAATTATGATTCTTGGAGCGTTTTTCTCCAAGGCCCGGTCTGCTTTCAGCACATTAATTAATTGCGCTATATTATGTCCGTCCGCTTCCGTTACATCCCAACCAAATCCCTCCCATTTCTCCCTAAGAGAATCTATTTTCAGGATTTCTTCGGTATCCCCCATTGCCTGCAATTGATTCCGATCCAATATTACCGTAAGGTTTCCAAGCTGATGGTGGGCTGCCGAAAGAGCCGCTTCCCATACAGAACCTTCCTGGCATTCTCCGTCTCCTAAAAGGACATAAATCCTGTTTGGTCTTTTGTCTATTTTATTTGCAAGGGCAATCCCTACTGCAAAAGACAATCCATGCCCCAAAGACCCGGTGGTTGCTTCTACGCCGGGGGTATCTCCGTATTTGGGTTCTCCGCCTAACAGAGAGCCCGGCTGACAGAATGAATACAGCTCTTCCTGGCTGATATAGCCAATCCGTTTTAACACACTGTATAAAACAAGGCTTGCATGTCCTTTACTGACAATCAGCTTATCCCGGTCTTCCCAATTGAAATTATTTTTATCGTATTTTAATACGTCTCCAAAATACAAAGCAGTCATAATTTCTACCGCTGAAAAAGCGGAGGCCAGATGTCCTGCCCCGCCCCGGTATGCAGCAATCATGATATCTTTTCGGATTTCTTTTGCGATATCCTCAAGCATTTGCATCCTCCAGTCCCCCTAAATAAAATTCACATGTTCACCGGGGTGTTTTAATTCATTCAGGTATTTATTCATTTCATCCAGACGGCATAATTCCCGGCAGTTCTTTTCCAGATCCATATTTGAGAAGTACTCTGTCAGCTTTTTCCTGTGGCTGCCTTCCCATATCCCCTGAAACCCTTCTTCATACAGGTTTCCGTAGCTTAGTTCTTCTTTCCCCATAAATACGATACACGGCCATAGATTTCCTTTTGCATCAATATAGACCATAAAGGGAAGCGCCAGGCATTGACGGTATTCCCGCTGGCAGACTAACTTTTTCATAGAATGGGCCCGAAAATAAATCTTGAATTTATCTGTGGCAATTTCATTTAATTCTCTTTCTGCGTCCAGCATCTCCTGATAGTCTACCTGAAGAATATTTCCGCTTTGCGGATGCTGCGAAAAAGGTTTTACGGTAAAATAATCCACACCGATTTGTTTCAACCGTTTTGCCATTTCCACGATTTCATTTTGATTATCCGGAAGGAGCAGGAGCTGTACGCCAATGGTTGTGGAAGCCTTCTGATCCCGTTTTACCCGAACGGCCTCCTCCATATTTTGAAGAACCATCTTCAGATCCCCCGGCTTGCATTGATGGATTTTTTCATAGGATGCATCGGAAATTGCGGCAGTACTAAACCGGATCCAGGTAAGTGAGGACAGGCATTCCCTGGATAATTCCGACGTCAGCAATACGCCGTTGGTAGACATGGCCGCATCAATCCCGTTTTTTTTGGTAAGATTGATGATATCCGGGGCATGCTTATTGAGCAAGGGTTCTCCTTCCCCTGCATAAATAATACTTTTGATTCCTTTTTGAGCAAATACAGGTATATTTTCCTTCAGTAAATCAAAATCCAGCATGGTGGGCTGATATCCGGTATAATCTACCGCACAGAAGATACAGCGATGGTTACAGGCATTGGTCAGGCCGATTTCTAATTCAATTGGATAAATATTTTTCCCTTCTTTCCAGTCGGCGACCCGTTTTGGATGAAAAATTAATTTATGTGAATCCATTCTGATTTTATCGCTCATGTGCCATTCCCTCCAGCCGGGTTCCCACTTCATTTATGACCCGTTCCATTAAGATATCAAATGTCATTTTTTCCAGAGCTGCTTTCCGGCCGCGCTCTGCCATTTTTGTCCGTTCCTCTTCCTCTGTCAGATAATAACGGATTTTCTGTATTAAATCCTCTTTTCCATAAAACATAACTACATCCTGGCCTACCTCGATTATTTTTCGTATATCCGTCACATCTGATTCCGGCGGAATATAATTACTCATATAAAACCCACCGCTTAACATGGTTTCCCATGCCCGGGCCGCAGAGGTAGTTTGAGTGTTATTTCCAATTACGATCTTTGACGCCTGATAAATTTTTGACAAAGTTTCCCCGTTTGTAGCGGGCCCCATGGCATACTTGTGGTACTTAATGCTGCTCTTCCAGCCGTTTCCCCATAATTTCAGATTTGTAAATCCTGCGTCAATAATCCAGTCCACCAGGACTTGACGGAATACACGCTGGTTATACCATTGGTACATATCATTTACCAGAAAGCTTAATGTTTTCGGGTTGAATGTGATGCTGAAATGCTGCTGCATGGCACCATTAATATATTCTGCAAACATACCCTCCTCATAAAACAATTCTCCCGTTTCATAAACATAATCCCGGTATCCTTCATAAACGGCACGTATTGATTCCGAAAGGCTTTTTGGAAATTTGGAAACAATTTCGTCCACATGCTGTTCGGCATCGCTGGCATGGCATACCAGGCATATGTCGCAGGAATATTGTTCTAATTCCTGTTCGCTCAATTGATATGGTTTATAAATATAAGCATTCGCCGGAACCGGAGCGTCAATCAGCAGTTTCTCATCATATCCAATATTCCGGAATTTACGCCATGTGGTAAAATGATTCATCACAAAATCCCTGTTGGAGAGTTTAGCCGGCGTACTTTTATTCATAATATGGGGCATCGGATCCTGAACCCAGGTAATACAGACTACCTGCTCTGGAAATGCGGGATACTCAAAACGAAAATGATCCAGGCAAAATATAATATCCGGACGGAATTGCTCCAGATGACGGAGGATTTCTCTTTTAAAGACCCGATGTATACCGTCGCATTCTATTAATAATCTCGTTTCGCAGCCAAGGCGCCGCGCAGCTTCCATGCAATCCCTTGTATGATATTGTAAGGCGGTTGTGAATCTGCTCGTGAAAAATAAGATTCGTGGGGTTTTCTCTTTGATATGTACCTCAATTTCCTTTTTGTTATTCTTGTAATAATTTTCTAATATTTCTGTGTTTTTTTGCTCTTCCTTTTCAAGGGAAGCAATTGTCTCGGATAAAAGCGTATAATATACGTCCATTTCGGAATCATTTTCAGCGTATATCCTCCGGGGAAAGACTACCATTTCCCCCATCAGGTAGTGACGGAAACTGCTTCTCCCAATTAGAAATACAATCCTGTCTTTTTTCAAAAGCAGCTCCAGGTCATATAGCTGTATAAATAACTCCCAACGACCGGGATCAAATGTCAAATACATCGGAATATTACTGTCCATAAAAGGGTTCGAAATCCGGCATTTTTTTTCGCAGGCCAGGATTTCCGCAAACCATAAATTATTAACAAAAACAACAGGGGTATCAGGCGCGGGATCAAATTCTTTCTCAGCATGGTTTATAATTGTAAACTGCATTGTTTGCGTATTCACGTATATAATGCGTTCGCCATCCTGCCAAACAGGAAGGGTTATTTGTCCTGAAGCCTTTTCCAAACAACAATAATGAGGATACTGCTCCAACAATTTCAAATTTCTTTGAGACTGTTGTTCTAATTTTTCCTGATTTGGTTCCAGATACGCTTGAAGGATCAGGTTATATAGCTCTTCCTCTTTTGTATTTTCGTATAATGATATAAAATCCAGAAGAGCATCTTTTTCATACCCATTTCGGAATTTCATTTTTGCCTGTTCCAAAAGCAGGTCATTTTCCTGCTCCGGAAACGCCGATACTATTTTTGTGATTAATATCAGCGCTTCTTCAATATAGCCATTTTCTTCCATATCAAGCGCTTTATTTAAGTACCTTAGAGCATCCATTTTTTACCCCCTGTTTCATTGGCAGATATATACATATCTATTATTGAAAATCCGCTCTGTTAAAATACCTCCGCGGCGATAAGTGTACATCCCTGTCTGCCCGGATCAGATTCATTATGGTACAGTCATGAATATCATAGGTGCGGTAACATTCATATCCCTGAAACAGACGTGCAACATCTTCGCGGGTAATATCCCATAAGTGGTATTTATTATAGTGCGTCGTTTTTTTTCTTGGAAATGAAATAATAATTTCTTTTATGCTGCATCGTTCGGCCAATCCTCTTAAAACAGCAGGGTTTTCTAAATGTTCAATTGTTTCCAGGGAAACCATAACGTCAAATTGGCCGTTTACAGTTTCGGGTGTTCCTAAAATATATTCGATATTGTCTACATTAAATTTTTGTAACGCATTCGCTATCGCTCTTTCACTTATATCAACACCTGTTATTTTTTTCACATCCGGGTTCTTAGACATTAAATAACTGCCGCTGCCGGTGCCGCATGCAATATCTAAGACATGGCCATATACGAACTGTCTCACATACATATAGCGCTCAATCATCCGGCGGATAATAATATCTTCTTCTATGGTATCTACATTGTCCTTGTCAATAAAGATTCGTTCCATTTCCTTCTTTTTCATAATGTGCCAGCCTCTATTAAATAAAATATTTCATTTCTAATTCTTCCCTAATATTTGTTCCAGTATCTTTTTCTGCGTTCCGGGTAAATCACTTAAGCAAGCCGCCCGTTCCAAGGATTTTTCTTTCATTTCCATCAAATATTCCCTATCGGTAATGTAACGGTTTAATTGCTGCAGGAAATCGTCGTATTTATCCACTCCAAACCCATCGCCGCATGTATAATACACGTCCCCAAATTTCAATGTAAGGACCGGTATCCCATTTGCAAGCGCTTCAAAGCTGGAACGTCCGCCCCCGCTTCTTTTTGGATTCCAGTAGACCTGAAACAATTTGATCGCCTGACCGCCATCTTCCAGCCTTCCGGTAAAATGCAGATGGTTGCTTTTTAAGATTCCATCTGTTATCCGGTCGAGATGGCCAATAAAACCTATAAGCAGGAAATGAACGTCCAACTGGTTTATAGCTGTATCCATCAGCGCAATAAATTCATCGGATATTTCAAAGTCCAATCTGTTCCCAATGACGCCCACCACAAAACTATCTGACGGAATATCAAAATCCAAACGGCTATATTGTGTTTCGCTCTCGGAAAGTTCGTAATTTACAAGCGTTTCAATGGTTTTCTGATAATTTTCCATCCGTTCCAGGCGCGACCGGTCGGATTCGTCCAAAGCCCTTCCTACCAAAAGATATTTACTCATGGATATAGGGATATTCGTACTGCAAGGAAAACAGGCTGTTTCTGTGAATAAAGCGCATGCATCCGCAAGCAGGCTGGAACCGCCTATGTTATACACTAATTCCGGCTGCATCTGGTATATCTTGCGCAAGGTTTCATTTATAGAATAGAAATCCGGCATATATCCTGAAATCTGCATAAAAGGGATTTTCAAACCTTTGTATTCTATCGCCTTTTCATGATTTAATTCATAATCAAAATAGAAAAAACTTCTTTGCTCCAGACAAGCGCATTGATAAAAATTAAGTCCGGAATCGTTAATGATCATTACTTTTTTATTCAGAGTTGTAGCAATTGCATAGGTATAATCCAGAATCCGTCTGGTCGGTGCATGTCCGATCGAAAGGAACTGGCTCGTTACCATAATGACCAGATTACTGCCTGTATTATCCAGTCGTTCATAGGAATCCGTAATATGTTCCAATACAATTGTAAATATGAATCGGTAGAGCTCGTCCAGATTTCCGGTTATTTCAGCCTTCTGATCTGCAAATAACGCACTGTCCAAAAACCAGTAAATGTTCCATAGTTCTTTGATATCCATATCTCTTAAATAAAAACAGCAATGATACAGTAAATTCAGACATTTATTTTTTAATTCCATATTCAGGCAGTAGACTGCCATATGGCTTGCCAACTGCATAACATCCCGCCCTTCGGCAGCCGATAGGCTCCGTAAATTTTCAGGGCAGGATAGAAAATAGGTGATCAATTTTTCTGAACGAAATTGTTCTTCAATTGTCATAAAAGCTCATATCATCCAATTATTCCCGATAATAATTGGATTTTCCTTTCTTTCAATTATGGAGTAAATATCAAATGCAGATTAATTGTTCCAGACAGGGTATTTCAGTTTCCATTCGCCCTCTACATTTTCCCATAAATGGTCCGAACGCCAGGAATCAATGAATGCATCTAACTGTTCTCTCGTAATATCGCAGTACTCCAACATCTCTTCCAGATATTTTTTCGGGAATTCGCCGTCGTACTGTTCTACCAGGCGGACCCCTTCTTCCCTCGTTAATCTCCCGTCACGGATTTCATGCGCCGTATCTGCAGTTGCACGGCCTATCCCGAATTTTATATAAGACAGGTAGTAGTGGAACCCGTCAAGCTTGTCATCCAAAGAAGCGTAGCTGGAGAAAGTCCCTTCGCTTCTTTCCGTATTACAGGTAAACCCGGTATTCTGCCTGCAATACTCATAATTCGCTTCCGGGTCCCATTTTTTATAATAGCTGAAAAAGTGGATACTGATCTCTTTTTTCTTAATTTCTTCTATCGGAGGCGCCATATACGGACGTAAATCTTCTTCCGTCAGGCCATACTTCTGCCAGGCTTCCGGGGGCATGCTGGAAAAATAATGCTTATTATGGTCGCTGATCTCCCGGGTTGGGGAATCGGCATTTTTCATATCCCCGCCATATTCTACCTCGCCGTTTTCCCCGTACATAATCAAGGGGATATCATACTTGCATGCGATTGTTAATGGGAAATTGGTCTGTCCATAAATAAAGGGCTGGAAGGGATCCCCCAGGTATTCAAAGGCCAGACGGGTCATTTTTCGATTTACGATGCCGTTTGGCCGCCCAAGGATTTGGTCAAACCCTCCCTTGTCCACAAACGCGTCCAGGTTTTTTCGCCCGATCTCTGTAGGGACAAGAGGGGACCAGGTTACGCACAAAGGATGCATCCCATATTTGTATTTCAATTGATGGGCAACGAACCCGCCGTCCTTACCGCCACTGCATGGGACAACCACATCCCAGTCCCCGTTATTTTTACGGTAGCGGTCGCAAAGCTGCTTTAATTCATCGTCCCTTTTGCCCCAGTCAATGGCGTTCTTTTTCTCTGCAAATCTGCAAGCGCTGCATACCCCTTCCGGATCAAAGGTGATTCTTGGGCGTTGGTTGGATATGGTACATTTTTTACAGAACTGGACCTCTTTTGGTAATTTATACAGGTTAAGTACATCATGTTTCATATGAAATCCTCCGTTTTATTGATATATGTATTAAACTTGTCCTTTTTTTGCAAACAATACTTCTTTTGCATATTCCTCCAGCAGGGAAGAGCATTCCAGAAGGAGGTCGCTATAAATGATCCCTTTCCGGGCGATTTCCTTTATCTCATCCTTCATCGTGTTTGCTTCCTCGAACTGTTCGATCCGGACCAGGGAATCCGCCAAAGCAATACTGTCTTCAATCAGTTCATATGCTGTCTTCAACATGCATTTGTTTGTATATTTTTTAACCTTGCGAAGCAATTTCCCTACTGCATCCTGGTTCAGGTTCCCGGAGTTTCCCTGTTTTTGCAGGCGTATGTAAATTTTCCGCAGTTCCTTGGCATATTTATGGATTTCTGCCAGCTGTTCCGGGATCCCGTCTACATACTCCATGGCTTTTTTCAATTCTTCCGGGGAGAATTCAGACTCCAGGTCCCGGATCCGGCCGGCAAAATCAATTTCCTCGCCCTGGCACACCTGGTCCAGGATCTCCTTTAAGGTAATGACCTCCGTGCCTTCGATATATGCCCCTCCCTCGGTGGCGTTATATACCGTTACATTCCGGCGCTGCTTCATACCTTTGATATAATTTTCAAACCATTCCAGGAATATCCTTAGGTCCTCACTGGTAGGCAATTTTTCTTCATAATTTCCCTTTACCATGGTCATATGGCCTGTAATTTCTTCCGGCATGATATCCTGGAAGGTCCCGTCCGCATAAGCCCGGTTCCCGGTGTAGGCAAGATCCTGGCCCACAAGGATGATGGTATCAAACCCCAATTTATAGATGAGGGAAAACCCTGCGCAGGCTACGGAACCGCCGATTGCTACATCAGAAAATTTCTTGTGGTTCATGGAATATAAATGCATAGGGAGCGAATGCCCGTCAAAATAAAAGAATTTTTTCCCCTTTTGATGCTCTACCAAAGCAGGTACGGCAGCGGGAGGCGCTACCAGCGGGATCTCTTCACTGCCTTTTATGTCAATTAACCCGATCGGTTTCAGGGCGTCCACCGTTGCCATGAGATCCGGTACGATCCCGGCATTCAGCAGGGGCTTTATTGCAGTATCTACGGCAACAATCAGGCATTTATTTTTTGCCCTTTTTAATTCATGGATATTTTTATTTAAAGAAGGTCCGGCTGAGACCAGGATTGCCGCCCCGTCATGGGGGATCGCTTTTACCATTAATTGCGGATGGTAACCCTCTGCGATATACCTTAGGTTCCCGATAATATTTTGAGCGGTACTTATGGACATCACATGCCAGGTATTTCTTTCCACGATGATCCTTTCTATATACCGCTGAAGCTGTTTTACATATTTCCGGATCTCCTCCCCGAATAATTTTTTATAATTCGGATGGACATACTCTTTCATATATCTGTAGTTTTCCAACACTAAGCTGTTCCGCATCACCGGAGTAAATTCCGTTTCATTCAAACCTTCCACAATAAATCCGATCGGATGTTTTTCGATCTCCCGGGAGAGGTCCACTTCCCGCAGGAGTGTCAGGAATATATTAATGGAGGGCTCGTATACAATGATGTTAGCCTCTTTCGGGAAGTCTTTCATAAGCGCTTTCAAATAAGCCCCGCTCCCTATTCCAAAAAGAAAAACAGCAGCATATTTATGGATTTCCCCAAACAGCTCCGCCCATATTTCCACCGGCTGTTTTGCATCCCGTTTCCCACCCAGGTATAGAGGCTGTCCTTGCTTTTTTACGCGGAAGATGGTTTCATTGTCCAAAGACCGCTCCACCTGCACTTCCACCTCGTCTTCGCTATATTTTTTCTCCCGCAGCATGTCTGCAAATACAGGATATTGCTGATCTATGGCCGCCAGGTTTTTTTCCCAAATCTCATTCCCCATAGACGGGTTCCTCCATATCTTTTTCATCAATAAAAACCATTAACAATTCCCGTAATCCGGCATCCAATGTATCGAGCATCCATACCGTGTCCTGATGCTGCGTCGCCCCGACAAAATCTTCCAGTACCTGGAGCGTATACGTCTGCAGAAGCTGGTAGTCCTCTTCTTCCATGCCAAAAACATTTTCCTGCAAAAATGTGCTGCAAAAATCCCGGATGTCGTTGGACATGTTCTGGGCGTCCTTTAATATGGTGTCTATTCTTCCGTAGTGATATTTTATACATGTGTCCTGGATCTTGTTTAACAGGCCGATCGCTTTTTCTTCCATTTTCCCCTATCCTAGTCTTTACAAAAATAGGGATACGATTGCTCGTATCCCTATAATCGCATAAATGCTGTAATGTCTTATGCAACTGCCGCCTACTGTAACAGAGACAGGACACCCTGGGTGGATTGGTTCGCCTGAGCCAGCATGGACTGTCCTGCCTGGGCAAGGATGTTGTTCTTGCTGTATTCCACCATTTCAGAAGCCATATCGGTATCACGGATACGGGATTCTGCAGCCTGGGTATTTTCAGCTACGTTGTCAAGATTTGCAATGGTGTGCTCCAGTCTGTTCTGCAATGCACCAAGTGCAGATCTCTGTGAAGAAACTTTGTTGATTGCTTCCTGAATTGCTGTAATAGAGTTATTGGCAATTTCATAGCTGTCAACTGCAACACGGCCAGTTTCAGAATATCCTACAAGAGAATTGGCTGCCGTAGATGTAGTGGTGATCATATAATCAGCAAGGTTATCGGTAATTGCATTGGATGCATTTGCTTTAGCGGTAGAAATATCATAAGCTAATGCAGAACCTGCAGTATTAAATACTTTGCCATCCTCAAATGCTTTATATTCCATCTTTCCGGTTTCGGTATTTAATGTTCCGGCGTATGCTGTGGAACCTGCAGCCACATATTTTGCAGATAAACCTGTATGAGCCGCAACGATTGTGTCAGATACGTTTGCAGCCAAAGAATTAGCGTGATCATAGGTAACACCAAATCCCTGGTAGGCGATACTCTTCGGTACAACGCCAGACTGCAGCTGATTGTCTACTTTCTTGTGTACGCCGCGCAGTCCTAAAGCGTCAGCATTCATGTTATCAATGCTGATAGCGATCTTCTGGTTTGCATTGGCGCCAACCTGAAGGTTCTTATTCTGGAAAGATCCATCCAACAGGTTCTGCTTATTGAACTGGGTGGTCTGGGAAATTCTGTCAAGTTCTTCGGTCAGAGCGTCTAACTCTTCGTTGATGGCTTCACGGTCAATCCCTTCATTGGTGTCGTTGGCACCCTGGACTGCCAGCTCATTCATTCTCTGTAAGATGCTGTGAGCTTCATTCAAAGCACCTTCAGCGGTCTGGATTAAGGAAACGCCGTCCTGTGCGTTGGTAGATGCACGGTTCAAACCACGCACCTGGCTTCTCATTTTTTCAGAAATCTTCAAGCCTGCAGCGTCATCGCCTGCACGGTTGATTCTGTAACCGGAAGATAACTTTTCAGAAGATTTTGCCTGAGAGCTAGTCGTAACGCCCAACTGACGGTTAGAGTTCATAGCTGTAAGATTGTGTTGTACTACCATTGCCATAATAGATTCCTCCTTGAATATACTGCAGCTTCCATGCTGCATGTGATTTAATTTATCCAAAGGGGCTTCCTGCCCCAATCGGACGATTCCTTCCTGCTGCCCGGCCCCTAGGTTAGCTGTGGCGGCAGGTGCACGATGCAACTTTTTGGTCAAAATGTTGCATCGTTTGCTTACATTTATTATATCGGCCGGATTGTGCATTACTTTATACCCATTTTGAAACTTTTTATGACATTTTGGTTTCTTTATAATAGGTAGTATACAAGTCAGTTATCTCCAGGGCGATCGTATCAACATATAAGCGCAGATATGGCAATTTTTCCTTGTGTATCTTGTGGCGAAAGTGAGCAAGAGGAATTCCACCTCAGCAATCGTTTCTTACTCAAAGCAGAGAATCATCAAGTAAAAAGTCGATGATACCGATATTCAATATCCCGGTATCATTATACCAACGCTTACGAATATCGTGGCGAACAATGATTTTAGGGAATGAATCTCCGGTCAAGGAAAATGGCTTGTTTTCGGTTTCTGCCTTTTCTTCTGTTGGAAGCGCATAAGCAGATTGGATATAGGTCCTCTTTCCACCGGAGGTTGCAATAAAATCAATTTCTCTTGCAACCTTATTGATTTTCCCCTTTGCATCCTTTTCGTTTGAATAAACAACGCCTACATCTACCGCACATTCTCGGATCACAAGCTCGTTATACAGGATATTTTCCATAATATGTGTCATTTCCTGTTGACGGAAACCGATTCTTGCATTTCGCAGCCCTATATCCTCGCAATAGTATTTATTGGGATAGTCAAAATAATCCTTGCCTTTCACATCCCATCTTTTACATTCGCTGAATAAAAACGCATCGGACAAATGATCAATGTATGCCTTTACCGTATTGTAAGCTACAACATTTTCTCCTGCTCTCTTTTGCTTTGAATTAATGGTATTTGTAATATTCGTCGGGTTGGTAAGAGAGCCGACAGAGGAACAAAGCAAGTCAAGAATGGACGCCAACACATCCTCTCTTTTGATTTTCTTACGCTCAACAATATCCTTCAAATAAACCTCAGAAACAAGCGACTGCAAATACTTCATTTTTGCCGCTTCCGTAGGACGGGATAAAATCAGCGGCATTCCTCCGTAAAAAGCGTAATCATCAAATGCGTCTGCCTTATCGCCGCCCATCGCCGAATAGTATTCCGCAAAGCTCAAAGGATGAACACGAATTTCATCGCTGCGACCACGAAATTCTGTAAGAATATCGGAAGAAAGCATTTTTGAATTACTGCCGGTCACATAAATGTCGAGATTTGACAAGGTTTTCAAATCGTTCAGAGCATCGTAAAAGGTAATTTTCTTTCCATCGGGATTGTAAGGATTGACGACCTCATCGGACATTTGGATTTCGTCAATAAAAAGATAGAACTGTTCGCTTTTACCTTCCGCTTTCGACCATACATATTTAGACAATTCTAAAGGGTTGCGGTAGCGAATATCGTTTGTTAAGTCAAGAGCCAAATCAATAATATTGCCATCTGACACACCGGTGGATATTAAGTAATCCCGAAACAATTTTTTCAGCAGATATGATTTCCCGCAGCGCCTGATGCCGGTAATCACCTTAACCTGCCCATCCCACATAAAAGAAATGAGCTTATTCAAATAACGGTCACGCTTAATCTCCATAATCAACCTCCATTGAAAACTTACATTCAATATTGTGCTACTTTTTAATAGATATGATAACCTACCTGGCAGAAAAAATCAAGATCCTTATTAAAAACTTGATACAAACAACGACTAAGTTTTCAATAGTAATTTGTGCGGATAAAAACAAAAAACCGCCGCACGTACGATCTCTCAATCATCCATGCGGCAGTTCTTCCCTATTTTTTCTTATCCATAAATTGCGGATCAACATAATTCAGTTTTGCCATATTCTTGTAGTATTGGCGCGCCACCTGTTTGGTATCCTTCATTTGGCGTACCTTTTTCTTGGAATTGCTGAACTGTTGTTCGGCCAGGTTTCGGTTATCCCATTCTTCCTTTTGGACTGTCATGGTCAGCTCCGTAACTTTTACGATCAGCTCCTTCAGTTGAGTAATTTCCTGCTTGTATGCCTGCTTTTCTTCCTGCAGTGCGTCTTTTACCCGCGCATACATCTTCTCAAACCCATCGTCTAAAAAGCCGACCTGCTCAATCAGCTGTTCTTTCCGGTCCGCCGTAGCCTGGAACGCATCCGGATCTAAATCCGTCTCCTGCAGGACTTCCCGCTGTCTCTTATTCTCGCGGGAAATTTCCTCCAGGACGCTTATTTTCTTTTCAAGACTTTGTATCAATATTGCAATATAGTTTTCTTCCATACTAGTTCGCCTTCGCTAATTTGCCTTGCTGCATAATTTCTTTCCAGGTGTCCCGCATTGTGCGAAGATGACCCAGCACTTCTTCCAAAATCTCTTTGTCTTTCTTGAAGTTTGCTTCCACCAATGAATCCATCAGATAGTTGTAAACATTCTCGAAATCCTTCGAAACCTCGTATTTATGATCCAGGGTTGCCAAGAACTCGCCAACGATATTTTCCACTTTCTGAATGTTATTATGCGCCTTCTCAATATCGTTTTCTTCGATTCCGACAATGGCAATGTTGCAGAACTTGATTGCCCCCTCATAGAGCATCAAGGTCAACTCTGCCGGAGTAGCCGTCAGAATCCGGTTCTTTGCATATGCGTCATAACCCCTATTTGCTATCATCCTCATATCCTCCTATCAACCGCCCAGCAAGGACGCCAGCGAATTGGTCTGCGACTGCAGCTTCGCCAGAGCAGTTTCCATAGCAGAGAACTGCTTATAATAGCGGTCTTCCATATCTTTCAGCTTTTCTTCCCATTTCTTAATGGTCTTTGTGTATTCATCATATTCATTTTTCATCTGAATATCATTGTATACGGTATAGGAGCTGCTCAGCTCTGTCTTACCCATCTTCTCGCCAAGGGTATCATACAGATCCTTCGATAACTGGTTGAAGAAAGAAGCAACGGCATCCGGGTCTTCTTCAATGGCCTTGCGAAGCCGGTCTGCACTTCCGGAGGTACCGATATCGTCCTCATCTCCGTCAATATGATATGCATAAGACTCATTCTCTGCCCTTGTAAAATAACCGGAAGTATTGATTCCGAAAGAAGACAGACTGTACTTCTTGCCATTTATCTCATATGTCTTGCTCATGGACATACTCATACTGCTCATTACAGAACGCAGGGTATCGTCTCTGCGAAGCAGGGAATCCTTAATCTTCTTCTCCCACTTCTCCACTTCATCATCGGACATTTCACCCTTCTCATCACTGCTCAAAGGCTCATATCCCTTAGCGCTCTTAGCATTATAAGCAGCTTCCATACTGTTCATCAGGGAATTGTACTCGGAGAAAAAGTCCTTAATCATACCATAAATACCGTCTACATCCGTAGCGGTACTGATTGTCATCATATCACTGACTCCCGTTGCAGTAATATTCAATCCGTTGATTGAGAATGTATTGCTGTCCCCACGGAATACGGCGCCGTTTAATTCGATCTCTGCATCGCTGGCATCTGCTTTCGTGGCGTAGTTCTTCAGTTCCTTCTTCTCTTCTTCCGTTAAATCTTCCGGTTTCTTACCGGTTACCTGCTCATGGGTGGCAAGCCCCAGCCCCTTTAAGATCTCCAGGCTGCTCTCATTATCTGCTACGAAATTAAAGTCGTTCTTCTCTCCGGTTGCTGCAGACTGTACAAACAGACGTTTACTCTTACTGTCAAAGTTCGCACTTACGCCTTGTTCCTTTAAAGCAGATACGAAATCTGAAATCTTCATATCAGATTTTACTTCTACGGTCTTGGTTTCCCCGCCTACTTCAAGCTTCAGGGTACCGGATTTCACGCCCAGCTCGGAAAGAGTCGTAGAGGAAGTAATTTCCCCTTCCCCGTCGCCGGCCTTCTTCAATTCTGTTCCGGTCAGATAGCCGGCCGTTGCCAGCTGATTCACCTTCAAAGTCTGGGTTCCGTTTACCACGCTGCTGTCTGCGCTGATCGTAGCCTTGGTGCTGTCGGATACCGTAGTCTTTTTCTTCCCGGTGAAGCTTCCCAGCAATGTCATATTCCACAGCTTTTTGCTGTAAAAGCCGTAGATCTTCGTATTCATATCCTTCCAGGAATCCTGCTTCCATTCCAGCTTTGTCTGCTCTTTTACATATTTCTCCTGTTTCGTCCGATATGCGGATACCAGTTCCTGCACAATGGAGTCCGTATCCAAACCGGAATTCAGGCCGGTAATTCTAATCGGCATAATTATTCCCTCCTATCGCTTCTCATCTACCATCAAACCTGCCAGTTCCCATACCTTCGCAATCATATCCAAGGTCTCTTCCGGCGGAAACTCCCGAATCACTTCTTTTGTTTCCTTATCTACAATCTTAATTGTGACACGGTTTGTTTCATCGTGAATTCCAAAAATCGCTTCCGAATTCTTTGCCTTACGATTCAGCTGCTCTACCGCGCGTCTCACCGTATCATTCCGGTTCGGCTCCTGTACCTCCAGGATCGGATTCTCCGGCATCTCCTTCTTCTCGGTCACACTGCCCGAAACCGGGTCTGCCATCTTCACCTCAGGCGCCGTCTTCTTGGTTTCCGGAACTGTCTTTTTCACCTCCGGTGCCGCTGCTTTCACTTCCGGAGCTGCTTTCTGACCTGCACTGGTTTCCAGCCCACTTCCCTGATAAGCTGCCGGTGCACGTTTCACATTTCCAATATCCATTTCATCACCTCCATGTGATAAGCTACAATATGGTTTCGTCTCTTATATATATCGGCTGCCCCATCCCGAAAATGAAGGGCAGCCAATAAAAAGTTCGTTCCTGCCTCGTTGCAGGCAGATACACACCTTGCGATGTACATAATTGATTCCGAATTACAGAATATCCCTTAACTTCTCCAGTTTCCCGGACTCCAGTGACGCCCGGTTCTCCTCCTGAATCTGCAGATACACTTCCTTTCGGTAAATCGGTACGTCCTTCGGAGCACTGATTCCAATTTTTACCTGATCCCCCCGGATTTCCAGAACAGTGACCTCAATGTTGTTATTTACAACCAATGACTCACTTTTTCGTCTCGTCAATGCCAGCATTTCATTCACCTGCTTTCCGGGCCTTTAACAGCTCATAGATTTTGTACTTAACCGGATAATCTTCTTCTACAATCAACTGACAGGCTTTCCGCTCATCCACATTTATAATAATCGGCGCCTTTAAATTCACGCTAAGCTCCTCAATCTCCTCCGGAACCGTAACGGTTACCAGTATGAAGGTGTTCTCTTCCGTCAGGTTTCCCAATGCATGCAGAAGCGCTTCCTCAACTGCCGGATTATAATCCTCTTTGATCAGAAGCGGATCCAGGACCGGCAGGGCAAAAACCGCCTCGTCCAGGCTCTGGAGCCAACAGATATTCTTCCGGTTCCCCTTCTCTTCATCGTAGATCAGAGTAAAATCCTTACAGTCCGGAAATCCGATAATCCCATCCGGAAAGTGGATTTTTTTCTCCTCCGCGATCTCTATTTCACCAAACAATCTGGTTTCTAATTTCATGGTATCCTCCAATACGATAAATTATTCTGAAGCTTTTATGAAATCTGTCTGTTACAGGTAATTCAACAGCGTCTGCTGATTGGCTTTTGAAGAGGCCATCAAGGAAGCCTGATAAGCCGTATAAGCCGCCGTATAATCCACAATTACATCTGAAAGCTCCCGGTCCTCATTGGTAGACTGCAGTTTCTCAAAATTCATCTGCTGGTTGGAAACCCGATTCTTGGTCAGCTTCAGCCGGTCCCCTTTACTGCCCGCATCCGTCGTAGCGGCAGAAATATCTGCCAGATAGCCCTGAAAATCTCCGATTGCCTTGCTGTAATGCTGCTGCATATTATGATCCATATAAGAAGCCTCTTTCTTAGCGGCTTCCAGCCACTGTTCCAGCTTCTCCTGCATCTCCGGCGAAGCATACTGCTCCTGCTTCTTCATCTCTTCGATCTTTGCCACTTTCTCATGGGCCGCAATCGCTGCCTTTACGGTATCCGTCAATTCGTCAATATCCCGTCCCATAGCAGCGTTAAAGACATCGGAAGCCTGGGTATTCACAACCAAAGTCTGATTGAACGCAACCGTATAGGCAATTTCCTGATTTTCCTTTTTATACTGAATATGATTATTCGGATCCGGGTCCGTCATGTTGGTACAATCAAAATAGTGCTCCGGACGAATTTCCCCTTCGCTAAAGCCCGTCTTGGTATAGCTTACGGAAAATTCTGCTTTATCTCCCTTTAAGCCCTCCGAAACGTTCTTTCCAAACACCAGTTCTCCTGTCTCAGGAATAAATAAAACTTCATCATCCCCTACCTCAAAGCCCTTTTTCGGCGGGTTAGCCGTCAAATCTTCACTGGCCCAATCCGCATAGGACATAGTAGTCGGCGTTATAGTGGTGGGCGGGTTCCCATATGTCAAAGGCTGCCCGTCCTTTCCGGTCAACTTTACATCCGTGGTACTCGGCGGATTTCCCGTAATCCCCGCATAGGAAAGCCGCATCCGGAAATTGGTTACCTCTCCGGGCATATCCTCCAGCTCCACCCCGGCCTGCACGCTGTTTTCTTCCGTAGGCACCGTTACCAGATTTTTATAGTAATTCTTTTCCTGTATGTCCTCAAAATTCATTTTCTCCGTGATGGCATAAGTCGTATCCGGCTCATCCTTCATGAAGGTCAGCTGAGAATTGGTTTTATATCCGGTAAAAATGGTCCGGCCCGCATTGTCCGCATTCCCTTCCTTATATACCTGTACCCGCAATGCCTGCAGGTTCTGCAGAATCGCATCCCGGTCCTCTGCCGTCATCGGGTCATTGGAGCCCTTGACGCACTGCCGATAAACATCGGTTACAATGGTCTTCATATTATCCAGCGCCGTCGTAGTCAGATCCAGCCAGGATTCCGCATCCGGAATATTCTTCAGATAATACTGATTTATTTCACTTAAATCACTTCGGATACGCAATGCGCGGATGGCAATTACCGGATCCTCGGAAGGTCTTGAAATTTTCTTCTGAGTTGTCATCTGGGTATTCAGAAGATCTACCCTGGTCTTATTGCTGTTCATATTCCGCATACTTGTTCTATTGATCATGCTGTTTGTAACACGCATTGTTCCACCTCCCTAAATTATACACCGGTTTCCAAAATCAACCGATTATACATTTCCGACATCGTCTGCACCATCCTGGACGCCAAATTATAAGCATTCTGGAATTTCAGCAGGTTCATAGCCTCTTCATCTTCATCCACGCCCGAGATGGACATCCGCCGCTTGTCTACGGTACTGGTCAGACTGTCATAGTTATTGAAGAAAATCTGTGCTTTCTGTGTATCAATGGAATTGTCCGAAATCAGACACTGTAAAAATTCGTCGGCTCCGCCGCCCCGGAACATAACTACCTCGCTCTTTAAGGTCATCATCTTAACAATCAGGTCATTCTTATCCACATCATCCGGATTATAGCCCTCTTTGCTGACCGTAGCCATCAGCATCGGATTCCGGATGATCTCTGCAGATACTGCCAGGTTGGATGCTGTCAGGCGATAATAACTGTCTCCGGTACTGGTCATACTGCCCTTGGAATCGTAATCCGTAAATCCGTATTCAATGGAATGGTCGGTAGGATCCATAGCCACAAAAAAGGCTTTCGCATCATTTCCGTTGGCATCCAGGCCGCTTAACTGCATATTGTTAAATTCTTCACAGAAGGTTCTAAGAAACGTATTCAGCTGTGCATTATAATAAGGAATTCCCATTGCATCAATAGAGGTGCCGATGGCCGCCGTCTTCCCCATCATCCGCTTCTGTTCCAGCACGTTCAGCTGTTTTTCCAGCTGGAACGTATACGTATCGGTATCCGCATCATAGGAAAAGCCCGTGTACTTCAGCTCGGTATTATTAATCACAATAATACCTTCGTCATTCATAGTCATCTGCTTTACATCCTTAATGCTGGCATTGCTTATGGTCAGCTCCGTCCCGTTGGCATTGGTCTTCATGCCCGTGACCTGCCCGCTGAAATTGTCCCGGTTGTTGCCGTCCCGGGTTTCAAACAGCGCCTTTAAGCTTCCGCTGGACAAATCCCCGGTTACTGCCAGAGGAATATGGTTCTCCTTCCAGTAAACATCATATAAGCCGTCGTTGTCCGATTGGTTGATTTTATATTCCCGTGCCTCACATTCCAGTTCGTTATATTCAAAATTATTTACCAGAGTCTGGCCGTTAATCTTCACCACAAAATCCGTGCCGCCCAGATACATATCCGGATAGTTGGTATTGGTAACCGGAGTCTCTATACATTCTACGGAAACCATCCCTGACAGCTCGTCGATTAATACATCCCGCTGATCCCTAAGCTCGTTAGCGTATCCTCCCTGAAGCTCCAAAATATTGATCTGCTTGTTCAGGGACGCGATCTTCTCGCCAATGGAATTGATATTCGCAACCTGCGTATGGATCTCCTGGTTCACATTGTCCTGGATCTTGCTAAGGCCGTTGCTGACGGAAGCAAAATAACTCACCAGATTCTGGGACTTACTGATAAACTGCTGCCGTCTGTCCTTATCTCCGGTAGCTGTCTTTAAGGTATCCAAGGCATTGAACATTTCATTCAAAATTGAAGTAAAGCCCTTTATGTTCTCTTCATCATCAATCAGGTAATCTTCCACCTGCAGGGAATAATAAAGCTTGCTGTCATAAAAGCCCAGCTTGGAATTGCTTTCCCAGTATTTTACATCATAATATACATCCCGCACCCGCTTAATGGAAACTACATCCACACCGGAGCCTGCCGTCCCGTATCTCTGGTTCACCCGAAGGGCCTCGGATGCCTGCAGAAGCGCTTCCTGCCTGGAATAACCCAGGGTTTTTACATTGGAAATGTTGTTGGCCGTGGTATTTACGCTTGCCTGAAAAGCTCCCAAGGCGGAATATGCAATTGTCAATCCAAAAAATTGTGATGGCATGCCATGTCCTCCTATCTATTGCCCAGCTGCACAATAATATGTTCCAGCATTTCCGAAATTACATTAATGTAACGGCTTGCTGCATTATATGCATTCTGATATTTGATCATATTGGTCAGTTCTTCGTCAGAAGCCACGCCTATGACCTCCTGACGTTTATTATCTATGGAAGAAACACTTCCTTCCAGGGTGGTAGACTGCTTACTGTATACGGAACCCTGGCTTCCAAGCGTATTAATCATCCGCTGGTAATATTCTTTAATGGTACAAGGATCCAAATCGTCCGGATTCAGCGAAATCTTATCTCTGCCCCAGACCGCGGACAGCTCCGCCGCCATTTCGAAATTCACTTCACCGTTGGGGCGGATATGGGGCAGGTGGGATTCCTCCTGCACCAATACATCATTAATCAAAATGCTGCCGACCGTATACTGCTTGGAGGTATCCTTGGGGTCCTCTTCGTTATATACATAATAGGTCTTGCCATCGGTTCCCTTTACTTCGGTGTAACGCTCACAGCCCCGGCGGACAAACAGCTCATGACCCGGCTTTACGCCGTCGCTGCCGGTACAGCCTTTTTCCTCGTCCCACACCAGTACGTTATTATAGGTCTTGCCATCGGTTCCCACAAAGGAAACCTCTTTATTCGGGCAGAAAATATCATTGATGGTCGTTACAACCGTATGGATCAGCTGATCCAATTCCGCCTGTGAATTCATGATAATGGAGTTCTTCACGCCTTTGCTGTATTCCGCGCTGGTGAGCCCTTCAATATCCGAATAATTCGCCACATGATCCCCCCGGGCAAGCACCAATGCTTTCAGCTTTCCAACATCCGTATCATTGCTGGATTTGACGCTTTGGGTATAGTCAAAGACGTTTGTAATCCGGCCCTTTCCCTCATCGGAAAGATGGGGCCAGTAAGGGGTCAGGAATTCCGTAATCGGGTCACGGTCCAAACCGATCTCATGTACCCGGGCTTCATTTACGAAATCAATGCCCTCAATCTTCACCTTTACAATGCCTTCCGAGGTTTCTTTATAATCAATTTTGACCAAGGCCCCCAGCTCATCCAGTGCATTGTCCCGCTCATCCCGCAGGGACATGGCGGTTTCCACATTTCCGGCTTCAATTGCCATAATCCGCTTATTCAGATCATGAATCTTCTTCCCCAATTCATTGATCCGCTCCACCGAGTCCGTAATCTGCACATTCAGGTTTCGCTGATAGCTCTTGGTATTCTCATAAATCTTCTGAGCACCTTCCAAAAACAGCGTCGCCTTCTGCACTACCAGATTCTGCTTCACGCCTTCGTCCGGCTGCTTGGAAAGCTCCTCGAAGGATACCCAGAAATCCTCCAGAGTCTGCTGGTAGGTATCCCCCTCCAGTTCCTGAAACAAGTCCGTTACTTCATCCACCGTAGTGGAAAAAGTCTCATAAAACGCCTGCCGGCCGCTCTGGGTCCGGTAGTATTTATCCAGAAAAAGATCCCTGGTATGCACTACATCCGCAATCGTAACGCCCAGGCCCGCCTGCTGGCGGCTGATTGCCGAATTTTTATCAAAAGTCGTATAAATACGGTCTGCATAAAGCACCTGCTGGCGGACATACCCTTTGGTATCCACATTGGCCATATTATTGGCCGTCGTATTCAACGCGTTCTGGCTGTTCTGAAGCCCCGAAGCTCCAATGTATAAGCTCCCCATTCCGTTTGCCATTGTCTGCTCTCTCCTGTCTGTTTCTTATCTGCTACTGCTGTGCATCAAAGCCGCTGCTTCCCAAAATATCGCCGGTATTATAGGCGTTCTTGTCATAATTTGCCGTTGTCGGCGCCTGCCGTAAGCTTTTAAATAGGGTCAGATCAAATTCCACCATTTCCAAAGCCTGCTGAAGCAGCGCTTCATTCTGCTGGTTGATTTCCACCATCTGTTCAATGGTTCCCTTGAGCCGCTCTTGGATCTCCCGAAGCTTCTCCTGCTCCTTGGGCTGTTTATTTAAAAAAGCTATCATATTAGTAAGGGTTAAGTCTTTCGCATCCTTGCTAAGTACAATAGCCATATCATTGATAACTTCTCTTCTTTTATTTTCAAGATTTTTAATATTACTGGTGATATCCTGCTCCTGACCGGTGATTTCCTCCAAACCCGGAATATTTCCATCAATGATAATCTGCCGCTTAGCGGTCGACAGTTCAATCAGATGTTCATATTCCGAGTTCTCCCTGTCCAGGATCGACAGTAGATTTTCCATTAAGCTCGCCACAAATAAACCTCACTTTTATCGATATTGATTGTATTTTTCCAATAACTTAGATGCAAAATCATCGGCAGATACCTGATACTCTCCCGCATCTACCCGGGCTTTCAGCTGAGCTACCTTATCCTCCCTGACATCGGGGCTCTGTGCCACTGCCTGCTTCGCTATCTGGAAATCACGTCCTGCCTGAGAAATCTGCACTTCGTCCTTGCTGCTGACACTATAACTCCCGCGGACTTTCGTGGACTTCGTCGCTTTGTACAAACCAGCAACCTGATTATATGCCTCAATACGCATAACGCACTCTCCTTTCTACTTCTGACATCCTTGTTCCCGCCGGCAGCTGTTCCCCTTGCCCTTACGGAATCATGCTTTCTTTCTGCATTACAATCACGGATCTTCCATGGGCCATAATGCATACATCACGTTTGTTTCTACACACTATTTATCGGATAATTTTTACAGAACTTTAGCCTTTCTGAAAAATAATGGGACTTTACGCCCGCCGCCGTATTCCTTTCCTTCATGCCGTTGGCCATCCGGGTAAAAAACCTGTCTTCCGGCCATAAGCCTGTGCCTCCTTTTACTCATTTTGCTCTGTTTTTTATAATTTTATCACTTTTGCCGTTCGTATTCCATTTCTTTTTCCAATTCTGCACGATACCTGCAACAATCATGTTACTGTGAACATCATAGGTGTGAACACAACAATTCAGCCATGGCCGGTCAAACGGGCCAGTCATGCTTACTTGCAGGAATGACCCGGTTTGATCGGCCATAAGGGGAATGTCGGTTTTATCTATCAGACATTTTTTATTTCCTATCTGGACTTTATGGTTTCCTCAAAGTTTTTGTATTTCTCCAGCTTTTCCTTCAGGGCATCAAAGTCGCCTGCCGCCATAATCTTCGGCACGGCCTGGGCTCCAAAGCCCTGGATTTCCGTGGTATGCTCCCGAAGCCCCTGAAACGTATTCCGGGAGCGGGCAATCTGCTCCTTCGGGAAATCCACAATCAGCTTCTCATCCACAATGGACAGCTTCCCTTCGATCCCGCAGATCGGGCATTCCACAGTCGTAGTCCCATTCACTAACAAAAGGTTCTGGTGACAAGCAGGACAAGTACCTTCCGGGCCGTACCAGGTAATCTCTTCATCCGGCAGGGTATAGGAAACCGCCGCATGTTTTCCAAGGTCATGAGCCTGTTTCATAAAGGGCTCGTTCAACACCGGATTCCCCATGGGCCCGGTGGCGGACGCATCCATATTCCCGGTTTGGATCATCAGAGGCGGGAAGCCGAACAGGGGCATACTGGCACAGCCCATGGAAACCCAATGGCTGGTGGTAGCGCCGCCGACGCTTATGTAGGCCACGGTACGCCGTTTCAGCCGCTCCAGGGGAAAATCATCGGCATTGCCGGGCATTTCCCCGCTGCGGCGTTTGTCCAGCACCCAATGAATGGCGGATACGTCATGACGGCAGGAGAAACGGTCTACAAAATCCTTAAACTGGCCCACCGGCTGCAGTACATATACCGGTGCCGCAACGATCAGTACATCCGCTTCCCGTACTTCCGCTTCCAGGGCTTGAAAATCATCTTTGATGACACACTGGTTATCCTTCCCCTTTTCCAACGCCGTGGAACAGGCCCCGCAGCCGATACAGCGGCCGATTTTCAGCTTTACCGTATTGATAAATTTGATCTCTGCCTCCGGAATCGCCTCTTTCGCTCCGAAAAGCGCTTCTTTCGTAAGAATATCACAATTGCCCATCACTCTCCCGAAGGATAATCCTAAAATTTTCATTTTTATACTCACTCCTTAATTTTCTGTTTTTTGGTAAGTCCATCATAATCCCTTTTTTCCCTTAATACCCTACGATTCTTATGGAATTCCGAAAAATTTTGTATCTATATTTCATTTTTTCTCTTTTTCTATTTTTCTCATCCCGAAAATATGAAAAATCGATTGTCATTTTTTCATATTTTTAATTTCTCCTCTTGTCTTTTCCTCTCTGTTTTTGTATACTTTAGTTATTCTAAATGAAATTTTTTTCTCATTTACGTCAATTTGACGAAAGGAGCCAACAAGTCCATGGCATCTGCACATGAAAAATCACCATTTTTAAAAATGGCCTATATCACCATCAATGAAAACGCCCTCCGGAGCTTTTACGATTATGATTTTTTCCTGGTGCTGGAAGGCAGTATCCGGATTTTAAAGGATCAGGAAACTTATTTTCTGGGAAAAGACGACGTTTTCCTCTTTGAACCGGGCTTTACATACCAGGTTTCCAGCGCCGGAAACAATGTGGTACTGTCCCTGATTATGGACTCCGGTTTTTTCAAACGGGGACATTCCCTGCAGACCGGACATTTTATCTGTAATTCTTCCGTTGATCATGCCCGGGATTATCAGCCTCTGCGCCAGCTTCTGACACAATCTGCTTACATCTATTTCGGCAAAGAGGACATTTTGGATTTAAACCTGACTTCACAGGCTTACCGCCTTTTGTACTACTTAAACGCCTACCACTATGAAGATCTGACAAAGGAACAGCCTCTGCCTTTGGAAAATCCCAAATATCAGGAACGCATGACGGCAATCCTCACTTATATCCACGAAAACTATAACTCCTCCATCACCCTGCAGGCGGCAGCCGATGCCCTTCACCTAAGCGTTCCCTACCTGTCAGCTTTTTTTAGGCAGAATATGAAGGAGAATTTTAATACTTATGTAAACCATATCCGTCTAAAATACGCCGTCGAAGAATTAATCTACCCGGATTTTTGAACCTGCACAAAGCTTCCTTCTACGCTTTACTGCCGCTTACCGCCTGATACGGAAATTTTTTCCCAATGCCAAAATCGGGGGCCTGCTGCAGGACGGCCTGCTGCCCGATGACCGGATCCGGGAAATACTGACGCTCTTACAGCCCACCGGCATCACTCCGGATTTTCTATGCATCGGCATATTTCCTTATGAGGAGCTGCCTTCCTATTACGATCCGGATGCCCGGATCACAAGAACTACAGGAAAACTATTCTATACAAGGGATAAATCCTATGCCAAGCACCGGGTACAGGCTTTCCGCCAGGCCCTGGAACCTTTTTTTGGCACCATACCGCCCCTTCATCTTTCCTGTCTGGCCTGCGACATTTTTCACGGCCAATACTTAAGCGATACCTGCTATCAAAGTACTTTTTTCTTCCATAATACGGTGGATTTAATCGGAGAAGTGGATATGCTTGGTTATTACCAGATGTCCGACATTCCGTCCATGGCGGACAGCAACGGCGCTTTTATGGACGGCTGCAACGGCCTGTTCAACAAATATGGGATCCGCAAGCCCGGCAGCATCCTTCTTAGTATTTTCAGCAAATGCCGGAATTATCTGGTACAAAAGGGGGAAGATTTTGTTGTCTTAAAGGGCTCCGTAGACCGTTACATGATCGGTATGTGCAATTATATTTACGTCAGCGAATACAGCGGCTACACCCTCCATAACCAGATCCCGCCGGAGGATGCCTACAAAATTTTTGAAAGCCCTAAGACAAAAAATATTGAATTAGAGCTCCACAATATGACAGAGGGGACTTATCATATTATCCTATACCAGATTAACCGGAAGCATGGCAGCGCTTTTGACGAATGGGCCAGAAACGGCTATCCGGAATGGCTTTCCAAAGACGATCTGGACTATCTGCGCCATACTGTTCAGCCCTTGCGTACATTGTACAAAAAAAGCACCAGCAACGGTTCCATGCAGTTCCAGTTCCAGCTGGAGCCTCATGAAGTCATATTTCTGGTGCTTTTGATGAGCTTATAAAATTGAAAAAACTTTACTTCGTATAAAGCCTTACTTCCCCGCACAGCCCCACCGGTTCCGAAACATGGAAATCCAACCGGACGAAGGGGGCTTTGTAATTGACCTGATCCCGGTCCAGGGTTCCGGTCACAATGACCTTAATCCGGTTTTCCCCTTTCTGCAGGGCTTCCGTTACTTCAAACACATAGGGCATACACAGCGCATCCCCGATGCGTACTTCATTTACATACAGTTCCAGGCACTCATAAACCTCCGTAAATTCCAGATATGCCTTTTCGGGCTTTTGAGCCATTGAAAAAACTTTTTCATAAAAAACATGTCCGGAAAATTCCGGAATCAGATCCGAAACAGGTATTAATTGCTCCATTTTTCCGGAATCAATTAGCTCCGGAAATTTCTTTTCCGTGGTAATGCCGTAATTCCAGGCACCGTCCAGATTCTTCTGTACGCCGCAGGCGGACAATTCCTCCGATAATTTCCGGTAGGGCAAAAGGCCGCTGCTGTCACGATCCAAAATCATACAGGCATTATAAGGCAGCAGTTCAATTTCCACATACTTTTTCCCCTGCTCCTCCCGGACCGGAAGGGCATAAGAAACATCTGCCATCCCGTCATAATAGACTGCCCCATGTTCCAGCGGAAGCATTATTTCTCCCCGGAAGGCCGTAAAGGCATTCTCATTGTGGAACATGAAAAGCTCCTGTTCCCCGCAATAGTGATAATATACCAAGTCCGGACAGGGCTTCGGCAGGAATACCTGCTCCGCCCCTTGCTGACGCAAATACTCTGCCAGCTGCGTTTGTCCAACAATTTCCCCTGCTATTTCCACCGGGCCCGTACCCTGGCCCCAAAGCTTTTTGGGCATCTCGTTTACAAAGACCGTATGCACCTTCGGATGCTCCTGGATAAACCGGGCAGCCGTAAAGGTCAGTCCCTCGCATTCCGGAATGATCAGCCAGGAAAAGCGCTGGCCGTTAATGGAAAAAGAATCCTCACTGCCAGACGGTTCCGCTTCTCCTTTTCCATGTTCCATCCTGCCCGGCCCGGCTTTTGCCAGCATATCCGCCGATACCACGTCAAACTCAATCTGCCCCTGCTGCAATTCCTTTGCAATCTCCTGCAGCAGCATGGCCTTCCCGCCCCATTCACAATCCCCGGGATAGAGCACCGCTACATTGGCCTTATGGCATCCGCCCTGCAGCAGATGGCACATACGGTTGGCATATTTCATTAATTTTGCAAAATACTTAAACTGGGGGTTATTCCCTCTGGCATAAAAGTGGGGCGGACAATCCTCGTCCGGATATTCACTCATGGAAAAGGCATGGGGCACCAGATAATTCACCCCCCGTACCAGCAGGTGATCCAGAATGTAACGCATATTCCGAACACCAGTTTCCCATCCGGAAGCTCCAAACAGCTCACACATGGTACGGCCGTTCTTCCGGGCATCCAAGTGTCCTGCGGAAGCGCCCAGCTTTGCCAGGGCATAATGGAAAAAGCTCCCGTCCCGTTCGAACACCCCACTTCTGGTGTATCCCTCGTCCCCTACGGTAATCTGATCGGAAATGGCGTCGATCCCAGCCATATGCTGTCCTTTCATCGCCCGGAAATAATGGCCGATTCCGCTGCCCAGACGCTGATGGAGATTCTCATCCTCTACAATGTGCCCGATATATTCCACCCCATGATCCGAACACCAATTTCCCAGCTGCAGGCTGAAATTTTCCCGGTACAAGCATGTCACCAGATCCATGAAGCCATAGCGCACCTGGGGGCATTCCTCCATCTGAACGGTTTCGTTCCATAGATAAGCCAGTTTTGTCCGCCAGCCGTCCCCGAACCTTTCCATAAACCGTTTTTTCAGTTCTTCGCTCCAGGGCAACGGCATCTTCGGATTCCCAATCTGATTATCACCGGAAAAGCTGTTCAAATTGCCGATGGGCGGTTCATCCGAAAAGAACCCGGCTATGGTTTTTCCGAACTCTTCCTTAAAATGCTCATAATGAGGAGCATAGACAGCTTCTATCTGAGTACTGACCGATTCGTAGTCCATCATATTGATATAGTCCGGATTACCGCCGTCGGTACAGGTATCATAGACGACAAAAATCCGGTAATTGTCTTTGGGGAATTCATAGTCCAGATAATCTCCCTGCACAAAATCCGTCAAATCCAGGGCGCCTTCTTCCTCCAGCTTTTTCCCGTCCCTAAGGGGATAAGCCGTAACTGCCACCAGCTTATTTTTTTCCCGCTCCGCAAAATCCATGGGTTTTCCGATATCCAGAAAGCTGACCAGCGGCTTCGTCATCTCCTTTACCTGTACCGAAACCTTCCCCTGCTTTCCCCAGACATTCACCACATTATAATTCAGATAATGTTTTTTCCGCTCCGGATACTTATTTTTAATCAGGCCGTTGGCATATCCGGTAGGAAAATGAGCATCATCCAGAATCCACAGCTTCATGTTCCGCCGTTTACACTCTTCTATGATAAACGCCACGTCTTCCCACCATTTCGGCCCCATAAAATCCGGATGGGGCCTGGATTCCAGGCAAACAGCCCCAATGCCGCATTCTGCAATTTTCTCAAGCTCCTCCTGAATGACTTCCCGGGATTCCCCTTTCATCCAAAGAAAGGGCAGAATATAATTCTGTTCCATGAAAACCTCCTTACACGATTACGAAAAAGCAACCATCCTCTCCTGCTCCAGGCAATCCCTGCTGTTTCCGCCTGCATAGAAAATGAATTTGCCGTCCTCTAAACAATAATTCATGTCCTCATTATAAAATCCCATCTCTTTTTTGTCTATGACAAATGTCACATCCTTTGCTTCTCCCGGCGCCAGCAAGACTTTTTCAAAAGCTTTCAGTTCCTTTACCGGACGGACAATAGAAGCCGTCACATCCCGCAGATACAGCTGCGCCGTCTCTTCCCCCGGACAGGCCCCGGTATTTTTTACCTGAACCGTAACCGAAAAGCACCGGGCGTCTTCCTTAATCCGCATATTTTCATAGGAAAATTCCGTGTAGCTCAAACCGTAGCCAAAGGGATACAGGGGTTCCACCGGAGCATCCAGGTAACGGGATGTAAATTTGCTCCTTCCGCCGGGACGTCCGGTATTGGGGTGGTTGTAGTAACGGGGACACTGTCCGGTCATGGCCGGGAACGTAGCGCAAAGCTTTCCGCTGGGATTATATTCTCCAAAAAGCACCGCAGCCACGGCATCCCCGTGGGCCACACCCAGCTGCCAGCTTTCCAGAATCGCCGGCACATGCTCCTGCTCCCAGAAAAGAGCCAGGGGACGTCCGTTCATCAACACCGCTACAACCGGTTTTCCTGTTTCCAAAGCCGCTTCCAGCAATTCCCGCTGATGGCCCGGCAACGTAATATCCGCCCGGGAAGAAGCTTCCCCGCTCATGGCATTGGGTTCCCCCACTACGGCCACAACCACATCCGCCTCCTTACAAACCGATTCCAGGGCTTCCCGATCCAATTCCGATTCCACGCCGCAGCATTCCCCATAGGAAACCTTTGCCCCGGCCCGTTCCAATCCGGCCTTTACGGTCACACATTCGCTGCCCCGGCCGTTGGCGAACCAAGCGCCCAGACAGTTTTCTCCGTCGTCGGCCAAGGCGCCTACCAGCGCAATCTTCTGCTCTTTTTTTAACGGCAGGACCCCTTCGTTTTTTAACAGGACAATGGAACGTTTTGCAGTATCCCTTGCGGCTTCCAAATGCTCCTCCTTCAACCCACTGTCGTACTGCTCCATCCGCTCTTCTTCCACATAAGGATGTTCAAACAGTCCCAGAGCCATTTTTACCGTCAATATCCGGCGGACGGCTTCATCCAGTACTTCCATGGATACTTCCCCCTGCTCCATCTGTGAAACCAGATGGTCGTGATACACATTAGACCCCATATCCATATCCATTCCGGCCTTCACCGCCTGACGGGAAGCGTCTGCCAGGTCTTCCGCAATGCCGTGGCTGACACATTCCCGAATGGCGTTGGCGTCGCTGACTACAAATCCCTGAAAGCCGTAGCTTTCCTTTAATACGGTGCGCAGCAGATAGGGATTGACGGTACAGGGAACTCCGTTGTAGTCGTTAAAGGCCGCCATAACGGTCATGGCCCCCTCCTCTACGGCTGCTTTCACCGGAGGAAGAAAGCCGTTGTGAAGCATGGATTTTGACATTGATACAGTATTATAATCCTGTCCTCCCTCCACAGCCCCATATGCCACAAAGTGCTTTAAGGTAGCCCCAATCCGCTCCCGGTCTGCCGGATTTTTCCCCTGAAAGCCCCGTACCTTGGCTCTGGCAAATAGGCTTCCCAAATAAGGGTCTTCTCCTGCCGACTCGCTGATCCGGCCCCAGCGGGCATCTCTTGCAATATCCACCATGGGCGCAAAGGTCCATTTGATCCCATAGGCAGAAGCTTCCCGGGCCGCAATCTCTGCAGAAGCTTCAAACAGCTTCTCATTCCAGGTACAGGTCTCCGCCAGAGGAATCGGAAAGGTCGTCCGGAACCCGTGAATCACGTCAAACCCGTAGAGAAGGGGGATTCCCAAACGGGATTCCTCTACTGCAATCCGCTGCAGCTCATTGGCCTTTTTCGGATCATTCAAAAGGTAGGAGCCTACTCTTCCGGCCCGGATATCTTCCTCATGAAAATCCCGTTCTGCGGTTGACATAATCTTTCCGAATTCCTCATTGGAAATCCGTCCGTCCGTTACCATTTCAATCAGTTCTTCAAAGGATACGTCAAATCCGCCCACAATCGAGGGGGCTAACTGATGCATCTGGCCCACCTTTTCTTCCACCGTCATTTTTTCCAATAATTCCCGGATGCTCTGTTCCTGTTCTTTTGATATCATTTTACGCTTCCTCCTTGCCTTTTTTCTGGATTTATTTTAATATATTAATATCATAACAGCATTAAATTTCCTTGTAAATTGTTGGATTTTAATCTAGTATATCAAAATTTTAAGGTGAACTTATGAATCGTTTTCCCTCTGAAGAATGTCTGCACTTTGCGGGCCACTCCAAAAAATACCCCAACCTGCCCCTCTCCCTGGACGGTTTCGGTCTTCATCATCTGCAGGAACCCATCGACCGGCCCGCCGGCATGGATTTCTGGCAATGGATTCAATGTATCAAAGGCAGCGGCACTCTGGTTATCGAAGACAACCCCTATGCGGTTTTCCCTGGCTGCGGGATGCTGATTCCTCCGGGACTTGCCCATAGATACCAGGGAAACGGCAGCGGCTGGTACGTGAACTTCCTCTGCTGCGGCGGCTCTCTGGTGGAGGAAATTACCAGACAGCTAAACCTCCATACGCCCGGCGCTTATCAGCTGTCCCACCCGGAACGTATTTTACAATACGAAGACGAAATCGCAGAGATATATCTCAAAAATGAAATGGATTGCCCCCTGGTACTGTCCAGGCTGCTCTATGCGCTTTTGATTGATTTGTCCCAGGATCTTTCCATGTCCCATGCCGGACAGCCTCTGCCTCAAAACGAAAAACTTCATGCCGCCGTTTGTTTCATTCAGGAGCATTTCCAGGAAGCCATCGGCCTGCCCGAAATTGCCGAATCGGCAGGATTGTCCCGGGAATATCTCTGTCAGATTTTTAAAAAGCATACCGGAGCCACCCTGCTGGAGTATTTAACCGGAACCCGGCTGTCGGAAGCCAAGGTACTGCTGCTGGCTCACCCGGAAAAAACAATCGGGGAAATCGCCCGCCTGTGCGGATTCGATTCCCCCAGTTATTTTTGTTCCGTATTTAAAAAATATGAGCATATGACGCCACGCCAGTTCTCCCGGAAAAGATAACCCGAATTCCGTTACATTTTACTTCTTTTCCTCATACCAGAACCAGTCAAAGGCCGCCTCGTTTTCACTTTCCGTCCGGTTGCTGCTGGCAAACATGCCGAGAAGGGTTCCCACCATGCCGCCCACCTTTTCCGGATTAATCAACTTACCGTCGGCTTCTTTTCCCAGAGGGTATTCCCGCACTTCATTTTCCCCATACGAGAACAGATAACGTTCCCCGATGGCACGTAAGCGGATCACCGTCACTTCCTTATCCCAGGGCACCTCTGCCAGCACTGTGGTATTGGTCTTACTGGTAAAATCCGGCATATATGGCATGAGATCAAAATCGCAGGTAGAAAGCACCAGGCGCAGAACTTGTGTTCCCTTTGGCTGCTTTTCACACTCCCATACCGTATCTGGCCGCAAGCTCGCTTCTCCGGCTACCGCCCGTTCTACCCGGTACTGGTGGTTGCTGGCCTGCAGTACTACAAATCCCGCCGACTCTGCTCCCTTCGGCATAAAACGCATGGAAAGGGATACGTTAAAATGAAACTGGCGCTGCCGGCGCCCCAGGAATGAAACGCAGTCCCCTACTTTTTTCGGGTATCCAAAGCCTTTCAAATCCTCGGCCATTCCATGAGGCAGGCATTTCAGATACAAATGACTGTCCCCAATCCGCCAGAAATCATCATAGGGCGTCCCCCAAAAAGTCCAGTACATGGCAAGTTCCGGTTTCCGAAATTCGTCCCGCTCCACTTCCCGGGGATATTCCGTCCAGGGCAGATGCGGGTCTGCCGGATATTCCCATTCCAGCTTTCCGGTCCGGGGGCTGAATATCGGCCAGTCCCGTTCCCAAAGCACGGAGCAGAGAAAGGTTTCACGGCCCAGATTTTTGTGAATTCCCTCAAGTGTACGGGATGCCAGCATTACTGCGTACCAGCTGCCTTCCGGCGTGTCCACAAAGTCCGCATGGCCTGCATTTGCAATGGGATAATCAAATCCGAACTGGCGATGGGTCATTACGGGATTGGCCGGATTCCCTTCATACCAGCCCAGGACCGTCTTGCTGCGGGCAATCGTTACCGCGTGGTAATGCTCCGTCCCGCCTTCCGCGATCATCAGATAATAATATGCTCCGATTTTGTAAATGTGGGGTGCTTCCGGCGAAGCTGCGCCCCGCAAAGCGCTGTCCCAGATTGCCACAGGTTCTCCGATCATCCGAAACTCCGTAATATCATATTCCGCCGCCCAAATCCCCCGTTCCGTACTGCCGTCCGGATGCTTGATGACATCCCCGGTTCCCATCATATAGCATTTCCCGTCTTCATCGAAAAAGAAAGAAGCATCAATACAAGGCACATCGGAAAGCCAATGGGGCATAGACCAGGGCCCCGCCGGGTTTTGAGCCGTTATAATAAAATTCCCCTGATCCGCAAAGTTACAGTTAATAATGTAAAAGGTTCCCTGATGATAGCGAATCGTCGGCGCCATCACTCCTCCCGCGTAAGTATTGACATCTACATGGAACCCGTTTTCCTTTGTCATGGCATAGCCAATCTGCTCCCAGTTTGCCAGATCCCGGCTGTGAAATACCGGAATTCCCGGATATGCTTCAAAGCTGGAGCATACCATATAAAAATCTTCCCCTACCCGGCAGATGGACGGGTCCGGATAAAAGCCCGGAAGAATCGGATTCTTGATTACCTGTTCCATTTTTATGACCTCCATTAGTTTATTCTGTAAACTAATTGTGCCATACAAGATGCGGGATTGTCAACATGAATGTGGGTTTTGGAGACTTTTAAAGATCAAGATTTCACTTTTTAATAGTAGTTTTCTTTTCCAGACAACAAAAATACCTTTTCCTTTTACGGCTTTACTGTCACCATTCCGGACAGCCACTGCTGAACCGTATCCACTCCTTCCTTAACTACCTTAGCAATATTATCTATCGGCATCCCCATCTCCGAAAGTGTCAAAGCTGTCTCTTTCTTTGTTTCCATTTTTCCTTCTATTTTTCCTTCTATTTTCCCCTCTATTTTTCCTTCCTCTTTTTTATCATATCCAAACTGCTCTACTGCCCTTTGCTGGTCAAATAATGCCATCATAATACTAATAACCTCCTTTTCACGTTCAGCCAGGTATTCACGTAACACATCCTGATTCTTGCAAACCCGTATCGTTTCCAATACTGCTTCCCGCGTTCTACCATACCGTTTCACCTGCTCGTGATACACTTTCGTAAAATCCACGTACTGGCTGACAATATCCTTCTTTCCTTGTTCTCCATAGAGCACTCGAACCTTCATTTCCAGAAATTCATGGTTTCCTTCAAAAAATTCATCCGACAGATTAATCCATTCTGGCCGTTTCTTTCTGTCGCCAATAAATATCATATATAACTCTGGCCTTGGAATATCAAGTTTTTTGCTCCCATACCGATTTTGCCTTGTCGCTTCTATATGCTCATTCCATGTATGTGCCAGATAGAGAAAAAGCCGTATAATAATGTTCATCGACCAACTGGACTGGCACTCCAGCATCAAAAGCAGTTTCCCGCGGACTGTCATGCCCAGGTCATTATACTCCTGATCGGTAAATACATTGTTTATTGTCACATTCCCGATATCATCTTCTGTTACATCCGTATCCTCCGGATGAACAGTCTGATATAGCTGCAAGGCATATTTCCGTTTTTCAAACAGGTCACAAAACACGGAATCTTTCGCCGCCCATTTAACCCTTAGGTTCTCAAACTCCTGTCCTTGTATCGCTGCCTTATTCGATTCTCCCATTTCCATTATCACCTCCATTTACAATTTTTATCATCCAACTGTATGTCTCACCTCTTATCAATGCTCTGCCTTCGCTATCTTTCCTACAAGCCATCTTCCTTGCCTTCCCGAAGAAAAGAGCCTGTGCTACGTCTGGTCTGGCTTGTTTAACAACTGCATCTCAATCCCCAGCCGTATCATTTGCGATATGGACAGATTATGATTTTCAGCATATTCAAACATGAGCTGGTATTCCTCTTCTCTGAATTTCACCGTAACCACCCGGTTGATCGGTTTTTCCACTTTGGGCCTTCCTGTTCTTGCCATCTCTATGCCTCCCTCACATCTACCTATATTATACTTTAGGTATTACCGAAAATCAATATTTATTCTACTTTCGTAAGCGCCAAATAATAACGCGGTCAGATATAAAATTACTCCAGCTCTTTGCG
>CAJUSQ010000010.1 GCA_910588885.1 uncultured Lachnospiraceae bacterium | reverse complement strand
AACCTTCTTTCTTGGAATTCCCTATACTTGAATTATACAGGAAGCTCCTTTTTGATTTATATATAAGAACCTTTCTGTCTTATTTTTTCATTGATAAACTATATTTTTATTTCCTTCACAAAATCCCTATTCAAAGACCGGAGAAGATTTCAAAAGAGTTCACAGAGTTTCTTATCTGGGCAGCAGCTTGCCTCGATAACTGAAGCTGGCCACCAGAACCACTACGATAAAGACAATCCCCCGGACAATCTGGATCAATCCGGTAGACAATCCCATCATGGTCAACCCGCTGTTCAGCACCGTTACAATCAAAGCCCCTACAAGCCCTGCGCTGATTTTGGATTTTGGCCCGCCGGAAATGGGCATCCCGCCTACCACCAGTGCAATCATTACGTCGGTTCCCGTGCTTCCTGCCGTAGCGCTGCCGATGGTCCGGGTCCGGATAATCAGGATAAAAGCGGCCAACGCAATGCCGATGCTTCCAATCAGAAAGGTTGCAATCTGCATTTTCTTTAAATCAATGCCGGATTGATGGGCCGATATCCGGTTTCCGCCCATCATTTTCACCTTGCTCCCGATGGGCGTGTAGTTGAACAGCAGAAGGCAGACCGCAAAGTAAGCCAAAAGGCAGATTACATTGATTACGGACATCTGGGCAAAGCCAAAGGTTGGAATTTCCCTGACCGCATCCTTTAAATACACCGTGGTTTCACTGCCCATAATCACCAGTACAATAGAGGAGATTACCGAACCCAGCACAATCGTAAAAATGAAAAAGGGCACTTCTATGTAAGCGGAAAATACGCCTTTGATAACTGCAATTGCCAGGGATACCAGGATACACACCAAAAAGCACACCAGCAGGCTTCCGGTTTTTACCGCTGCCATGGCTCCCAGTACGGCAGAAAACAGCACCGCACCGCCCAGGGACATATCAAAGTTTCCTACTCCATATACGAACACGGCTCCGATTGCAACCAGCGCGGTTACAATTACCTGGTTTGCCATATTCTGCAAATTTGTCACACTTAGCAGGCTTCCGCCTGTCAGGGCCGTGAAAATGATGACAACCAGCGCCAAACCGATGATTGGGGCGTATCTTCCGATTCCGCCAAGATTCTTTTTCTGTGGATTCTTTGCTTTTGCTTCGCTCATTTCTTCACCGCCTTTTTAAATCATCACTTCAATAATGGTGTTTTCGTCCAAATCCTCACTGCGGGAGAATTCCCCGGAGGCAACGCCGTCCTTTAAAATCAGCAGACGGTCGCTCATACCCAGCAATTCCGGCAGCTCCTCGGATATCATAATAATGGTCTTGCCTGCTTTCTTCATCTGGTAGATCAGCTGGTACATGGCCGCTTTTACCCCGATATCCACACCCCGGGTGGGGCAGTCCAGTACCAGGATCTCGCAGTCCCGGCCGATCCATTTTCCGAATACCACCTTCTGTTTATTACCGCCGGACAAATACTGTACGTCCTGGCCCACCGAAGCGCATTTGATTGTCAGGCTTTCCACCTGCTTATCCACAAACTTCTTTACCCCGCCGGGAGAAAGGAATGCTTTGGGCGCCAGCTTATCATAACTTGCAGAAATAATATTGTCCCGGATGCTGGCCGTCAGCACCAGGGATTCCGTATCCCTGTTTTTGGAAACATAACCCATGCCGCATTTCATAGCGCTCATGGGGGACGTAATCTTTGTCCCGCTGGCCGTGTGGGTTACGGAACCGGTCAGAAGTTTTTCCTCCCCAAACAAGACCCGGCCCAGCTCATGCATCCCGCAATGGGACAAACCGCCGATGCCCAGGATCTCGCCCTTATGTACCTGCATGGAAAAATTCATCAAAAGCCCCGTTCCGCTGGTTACATGGTCCACATCCAGAACAACAGTTCTGTCTATGGGTGTACCATAATCCGCCCGGTAATAATCCCCCTTCATTTCACGGCCCACCATATATTTCTTAATGGTGGCTTCATCCATCTGGCTTTTGTCCAGGGTTGTAATCAAGTCCCCGTCCCGCAGTACCGTCAGCGTATCGCAGGTATCCATCAGCTCCTGCAGGTCGTGGGAAATAAATACCACCGCTTTGTTGGCTTCTTTCATCTTTTTCATAATGCCGTAAATAATATCCCGGCCCTTCTGGGACAAGGCTGTTGTCGTCTCGTCCACCACCAGCATCTCCGGCTGGTTATACATAACCTTTGCAATCTCTACCAGCTTCCGGTCCTGCATATCCAAAGTATCAATATAAGCGGCCGGGTCCACACCGGTAAATCCGATTTCTTCCAGGGCCTTTTTCGCTTCCCGGTTCATCAGCCGTTTGCTGATAAAGGGCCCGCTGCGGAATTTCTTCTCTTCTCCGGCAAAAATATTTTCCGCCACGGTAATTCCGCTTACCGTCCCCTGTTCCTGTACAATCATCCCGATGCCGCATTCCGCCCCTTCAATCATGGTTGCGGGCTTATGGGGCTTTCCTCTCAGAAACATTTCCCCGCTGGTGGCCGGCTGCATACCTGCAGCAATGGATGTAATCGTAGATTTTCCGGATCCGTTTTCTCCGATCAAACCTGTGATCTGGCCCCGGTATACCTGAAAGTCCACACCGTTCAACGCCACGGTGGGGCCAAAATGCTTTGTCAGTTTTCTTGCTTCAAACAGCAATTCCCGTTCCTGTGCCATGGGCTTCACCTCTTTCTATCTCTTAGTGTACCGGAAAAAACCTTCTTTTTCTTCCCGTTTTATACGATATTTCCGGCTTTTTCCTCTCTATTTTTCCTGTATTTTCGTAGAATTCATTTTTTACATTAAAATTTAAGATAAAAATACTATTCAAATCTTATAATTTAAGATATAATAAACCAAATATCATAAACCCCTACTTTTTATCCCAGAATCCACGCCGGATGTCCCAAATCCGACAGGATCGTGAAAGCACCATCTTCAGGAGGAATCTTATGTCCCAGAAAACCCAATTCCCGGAATTCCGGGAGCTTCCTTATGAACAAGTCTTAATCCGCAGCTTCAGTAATGAAATACAAATCCGGGAGGAATTTATCTTTTTCTTCCTATTAGAAGGTTCTATGCGCATCCAGCTCTATGAGAAAACCTTTTCCCTATGGGAACACGATATTTTTTTCCTGAAACCCGGGGAACTTCATTCCGTCCTGGATACCTCCGGGAATATTCATGTGCTGGCCTTGTTTTTGGAAAAAAGCTACCTGAACTTCCTCTGTCCGGATATCCGGGATATCTATTTCGAAAAGCACCACATCCGCTCCAGCCAGTCCGATTCCGTTTATTCGAATATATGTTCTGCTTTGGCCGATATTATTCTTCACACCTTAAAAAAGGGATCCACCACCCAGCTTAAGCTGCTTTCGGCAATTTCTGCGATCCTTACCTGCCTACTGGATGCCTACGGCTCCAAACAGCTGAATGAAGCTCCCGGCTCTTCCTATCTTCAGCAGCAAATCGCTTCTTTATTGGAATACCTGAATGTTTCCTACCAGGAACCGGTGACCCTGTCCTCTGCGGCCAAGGTCCTGGGTTTTCATCCTCAGTATTTTTCCACGTTTTTTAAGAAGCATTTCCATATGACCTTTATTGAGTACCTGACCATGCTCCGGGTCAATAAAACCCTTTCCCCTTTGGCCAATACGGATTCCACCATTACCGATATTGCCGTCAGCCACGGGTTTTCCAGTCATAAGACCTACAGCGCGGCGTTCCGGAAGCTTCATGGCATGACTCCCAGTGATTACCGGAAGGAACATCTTCTGCAGCATCAAAGCATACAGACCGGGCGCCAGAATCCAGACTATTTTTCCTTTTTCCAAAAATACTGGCAGCCCGACAGCTCCACGAAAAAGAATATACGTTCGATTCAAAATCATATTACGTTAAGCATGGACTTAGAGCCGAAACAGTCTGCCCTGGAATGCTTTCCGAAAAAGCACTGCATTTCCCTGGGACGGGCCTATTCGATTCTCCGCAGCGATATCCAGCAGCAGATCCGGGAGGCCAAGAAGGAGCTTTCTATTTCGGTTCTCCGCATCCGGGATATCTTTTCCGACGACCTGTTTGTATATTATGAAAATGAGGAAAAGCAGCCGGTTATCAATTGGAAATACATCGACATTATATTTGATTTTTTGCTGGAACTGGGCATAAAGCCTTTCCCTGAAATCGGATTCATGCCCCGGGATCTGGCTTCCAAGAAGCAATATGCCGGATGGCTGTACCGTCCCAACGTCAGTATCCCGAAGTCCTTTAAAAAATGGTCCACCCTGGTTACCAGCTTTCTGTCCCATCTCATCAGCCGCTATGGGCGGGCAGAAGTCCTTACCTGGAAATTTGACTTTTGGACTACGGCAAACCTGCAGTTTAAAGACAGTTATTGGAACGAAAGCAAGGAGGATTTTTTCCTGTTCTACCGGGTCACTTATTTTTCTGTCAAAAATGTAGATGCCGGCATTCAGCTGGGCTCTCCTGACTTTTCCCTGCCCTCGGGGCTGGACTGGTATGAGGATTTTTTCACCTATTGCAGGGAGTACGGCATGGAACCCGCCTACGTTTCCACCCATTTGTACAATTGCCCGGATCAAATTACCTCCCAGGCCAAAAATTTTACCCGGTTTTCCAACTCCTGGGACAATCTGGAGCTTCTTAGCACCACAAAGGATACCTCCCTGGAACATATCACCCAGCTGCATCAGTTAATGGAACAGCACCAGTGGCAGGATCGGCACATTGTGGTATCCGATTGGAATATTTCGTTTTTCCCCCGGGATCTGGTACGGGACACCGGTTTTATGGCTCCTTACATATGCTATACCAGTATTCAGACCCGGAATATGGCAGAGCTTTTGTGTTTCCGGTCCCTAAGCGATATCAATGAAGATTTCTTCATCGACCGCAAGCCTTTCCGGGGCGGCCCCGGCCTGATGGATTTCAACGGCCTGAAAAAATCCTCCTGGTACGCGCTTTCTTTCCTGCAGAAAATGGGTCCGGTACTTTTAGACGCCGGAGATCATTTCCTGCTGACGAAATCCGACCGGGGCTGCCAGCTTCTGCTTTTTCACTATGTATATTACGATTCCCTGTACGCCCTGGACGATCACTCCAGTCTGTCTTATCGACAGCGTTACAACATCTATGAATCCTCGGAAGAGCTGGTTGTCCATTCTCTGCTGCAGGTACCGAAGGGCCCCTACCGGATCAAGCAGACCCGCATCAACCGCCAGCATGGCTCTGCCTATGATGCCTGGCTAGAAATGGGCGCACCGGAAGAACTGGAATCGGATATGATTTCCTATTTAAAACAACGGAATTGCCCGGATATTTCATACAGTATACAAGAATCCAAGGGACATCTTTTATTTGATACGATATTGCAGCCCCACAGTGCCGTACTTTTGGAAATCACACCTTTTTCCGGAGAGGAATTCTCCGCTTTTTCGAACCAATAACTAATGCTTATCCAGCAATAGCTTTTCAATATTTGTGTTTCCTTCCGTCCCTGTTTATAATAAAGTTACAGATTTCACCGGGGAAATGTGTAATGAGAAAAGTAATGTTTACCTTTATATTCACTTTAATTCGAAACGTAAAAAAATTGGGAGGAAGCACCATGAAAAAAAGAATGTTGCGGCTGATTGCCCTGGCCATGACTCTGACGATGTTTGCCGTTGGCTGCGGAAACGGGACAAGCGACACCGACGCCGATACTCCGAAACAGCAGGAGGACAATGCAGCATCGGAAGAGGATAAGCAGGACGAGGAAGCCAAGGAAGATACCGATACGAATGAAGATGCCGACAAGGACACTGCTGAAAAAGAGGAAGAAAAAGAACTGGTCAGCGTGGCTGAGCTGAATTATTCCAATGTAAACTTTGATTTTGCCCAGCAGATCGCTGCAGAACGGGAGGCCCTGAAGCTGGTTCCGGATCTTTGTGAAATTCCCCTTTCCGCTGCAGATGCCAAAGGCGCAACCGGCGTACAGCTGGCAGCTTCCCTGGAAGAAGGAAATACCACGGATTATTATATGAATGCCCTGGTGGCCGGAAATGAACTGGTGTTCACCGCCGCAGAGGGTTCGGAAATTACCGCCGCAAGCAGCAGCATTGCCGGAGATTTGGAGGTAAAGGACGGAAGCGTTGCTTTTGTTCCCGCTCCCATTCAAGCAGCCGAACCCGTAGACGAAATCATTACCTTTACCATGGGTGACGGCACAACTTACCAGATACACACCTTAAACGAATCCCTTCCGGGAATGGTGATTACCGGAGAAGGGGTAGATGCGGCAAATGCCGGAATCTATGACTTTGCCATTGACAAATTCCTGTTGCGTGTCAACACGGAAGGAGAACTGGTGTACTATCGGAATTTAAATTCCGTAGGCGAATTAATGGCGGAAAATTTCCAGAAGCAGATTACCGGGGACGGTAATTTCTATACCTATTTTGCAGAGCTGCATCAGGAATACCGGAATACCAACGGCGGCTATTCCAGCGGTATGTATGTAGTAATGGATGAAAATTATAAGGAAATTGATTATGTGACTTTACTTCCCAACACGGAAGAAAACCACACCCATGGAGAAGGGTATCTGGATCAGCATGAATTCCTGATGCTGGGCAATCAGCATTATCTGACCTTAAGCTATACGCCGGAGCTGGTATCCAATCTGCCGGAAACGGTAAAAGGCATTGACGGCGGCAGCACCGCTTACGTATGGGCCGGTGTATTCCAGGAAATCAAAGACGGCGCCGTACTCCATGAAATCAATACTACCGACTACCCGCTGCTTTATGAATCTTCCGTAGAAAAAATGGACTATGAAAACAGCACCGACCAGGGTGTGGAAGTTATGGTCAACAATAATCCCATTCCCTCACCGGCAGACGGCTGGATGGATTATGTACATCCCAACAGCCTGGATTATACGTTGGATGAAAACGGGGAAACCGACAAGCTGCTGGTTTCCATGCGTGACCAGAGTGCCGTATATCAGTTCGATATTACAACCGGCGGAATTGACTGGATTCTAGGCGGAAAAGCCAGCACCTTAACCGGATATGATGAATTTACCTCCACTCGCAAGGATGAAAAGGGCAATGAATTTTCGGCTTTGACTTTTGGACAGCATTATGCCCGTTATATCAACAAGGCCGAAGACGGAACTATCAGCGGAAATCCCCAGATCAGCCTGTTTGATAACCAGACCGGGGACGCCCCCTTCCTCACAGCCCTTCCGGTACCTACTTTAACCAGGACCTTTAAAGCGGACATTAATGAAGAGGCCAAGACCGCAGCCATTTCCGATGTCATCAACGGAACGGATATGAACCAAAAAACGGAACAGTATCATATTGCCAGTCATTGCGGCAGTGTGGATTATTTCAATGAAAATTCCGTCCTTACCGGATGGGGGCTTCACGGCGTCATTGACAATATCGGCGCCATGGCTCCGGAAGGAACCATTTCCGACCAGGGATATGAGGACCTGCGGGCAGGCAGCCGTCCCATATTCACAGAATATGATATGGCAAACGACAAGGTAACCTTTGAGTTAAGCGCCATCCGTAACGCAAACTTTACCGGACATGAAGCCCTGTTCTCTTATCGTACTTACAAAACATCCAATTAGAGTGCGGTTTTGCCAAGGACTCAAACTAAACCACTATGATTTTCCAAAAGGGACAAGTTGTGATACTTGTCCCTTTTCGTCTTTTATTGTATAATTTTATCAGGATTTTTCCCGGAACTTTACAAAAGAGGGGGGACTTTGATGAAATTTTCACAAATGGAATACTTTTTAGCTGTTGCAGAAGAACTGAATTTTACAGCAGCTGCCAAATCACTCTATATTTCTCAGCCGGCCTTAAGCAAACAGATTGCATTACTGGAAGAAGAGCTGGACACAAAGCTTTTTCTAAGAAACAGCCGGAATGTAGTTTTAACGGCCGCCGGAATACAATTTGAACAGGATTTAAAAGAGATCCGGCAGCAGTTAGAGCAGGCCAAATCCAATGCCATGCGAATTGGCAAAACCGAAAAACTGACGATCCGCATCGGATGCTTTGACGGTGCCATTATGGAAGATTTCCTTCCGGCAGTCTATCAGTATATTCAGGATTTTGATTCCAATATTCAGATTTCCTTGTTTCGCGGAAATTTTTCCGAAAACCGAAAAGCCCTGGAAAAGGGAGAGATTGATTTACTTTTTACACTGGATCTGGACCTGCCTTTTGATGAAACTTACCAGATCCAGAAGATTCTGAAACGAAGAGGTGCCCTTATCTACTCGGAAAAATCCCCTCTGGCCCAAAAGAATCCCCTGACTCTTCCGGATTTTGCATTAGAACCGCTTCTTGTATTAAACCGGCAGACAGCCCCCGGCATTCACCAGAATGCCATTGAAAATTTGAGGAAATTGGGGATTCCCGAGCCACAGATTCTGGAAACCGAAAATTTCGCCACTCTTTTTGCTACTTTGGAGTTGGGACATGACTACTCTATTCTGACGGAAGAAGTGACTTTACATCACCCAAAGCTGCATAAGTATGTTCTGGACCATACATTCGGAACCTGGATAATTGCAGCCTGGAAGCACGGCCATCCTTTGACAGAATTATTGATGGACCGTTTTTGTGCCGAGAAGATTTTTTAATAATAAAATAATAATACATCCACATATGCTTCAGTGCATTCCAAACTATTATAAGCCAAATGATAAACCGGAGCAATCCACTGATTCCAACTTTTCCCAAACAGAGTGTCCGTCTTTAGCGGACACTCTGCGGCTTACGCCAATTCCAGGTTCATCTTAATTCTGCGTACTTCCGATTCTAATTGCCTGACTTTAATGGACAACATCTCCATTTCCAAATTCGGCTTCATCGCTTCATGCAGATTTCTGGACAAATCCAGATGCCCTTCTGCAACCCGCTGGATATTTACACTAAGATCATTCTCCACTGTTAAATTGATTCGAATCACATTTTGCTTTACTTCATGGAGATCTTCTTCCATAAATTCCACCTTGCTCTTTGTTTCATGGAGATCTACTTCTATGAAGTCTACCTTGCCCTTTACCTGGTGGAGGTCTTCCTCTATGGTGTCTACCTTGCCCTTTACCTGGCGAAGGTCTTCTTCCATGGTATCTACTTTGCCTTTTACCTGGCGAAGGTCTTCTTCCATGGTATCTACTTTGCCTTTTACCTGGCGAAGGTCTTCCTCTATGGTGTCTACCTTGCCCTTTACCTGGCGAAGGTCTTCCTCTATGGTGTCTACCTTGTCCTTTACTTGATGGAGGTCTTCTTCTATGAATTCCACCTTATGCTCTATCACCTGTATGCGGTCTTCCAACCCCTGTACTCGATCTTCCAATCCCTGTATACGATTTTCCACTCGCTCCATACGATCTTCCAATCCCTGCATGCGATCTTCCAGATGATCCATACGATCTTCCAATCCCTGCATGCGGTCTTCCACTCGCTCCATGCGAATTTCCACGCCTTGAACGGTTGATAAGATCAAGTCTAATTTAGCGCTGTCTGTCATATTACCTTCCCCTTCCTATGACTCTCAATATGTTGTAACAATACTAACACACGAAAAGAGGAAAGTCTACCTTTCTTTCCTTTTTCTAACATCGCTACAAAAATCGTTTTTTTGGAGTTGAAGAAAATTATGCATCCTGTCCAATTTTTCCCTGAAACCAGATTTCTATTTTTTCATTATTGGTTGTTCCTTACAGCTTTCACTTTTTAAACTTCTCCCACCACAAGTACGCCGTCCACCAGCACTTTTTCCACAACCGTATCGGAAATCAGCGGATCCCCGTCTGCAATCACAATATCTGCATCCTTCCCTTCTTCCAGGCTTCCAACACGTGCTTCCAGGCCGATATGCGCTGCTGCATGAATGGTAATCGCCTGCAGTGCCTGGAAGGGATCCATTCCATGCTTTACGGCCAGTCCTGCACAGAGCGGCAGATACTGCTGCTGAATCACCGGGGAATCCGTAATAATGGAAACCTGGCAGCCTGCCTTTGCAAGAATTCCCGGCGTTTCAAAGCTTTTATTCCGCAATTCCACCTTCCCGGCATGGCCAAAGGTCGGCCCGATCGCCACAGGAAAACCTTCCGCTGCCAGCTCTTCCGCAATCAGCGCCCCTTCGGTACAATGATCAATTGTCAGACCCAGGCCGTATTCCCTGGCAATCCGAATTGCCGTAAAAATATCGTCTGCCCGATGGGCATGGGCTTTTAAAGGCAGTTCTCCCTGAATCACCGGGATCATTGCTTCCAGCTTAGGGTCATAGGATGGGATTTTTAAAATATCGTCTCCGGCAGCTTCTTTTTTCTGTAAGTATTCCTTTGCCTTCTCCACCATAATCCGAAGCTTGGAAGCGGTTGTCATACGGGAATAGTTATCCTTGTCCTTATAGCACCGCTTTGGATTTTCTCCGAAAGCACACTTCATGGCAACGGCTTTTTTGACTACCATATCGTCCACCCGCTTCCCCACGGTCTTGATGGCGCAAAAAGTCCCGCCCAGAACGTTGGAACTGCCCGGCCCTGTTGCGACACAGGTTACTCCGGCTTTCAGAGCCATGGAAAAGGTCGGATCCTGAGGGTTAATTCCGTCGATCGCGGACAGCTGCGGCGTTAACGAATCCGTAGCTTCATTGTAATCCTGCCCTTCAAAGCCTACGCCATAGCCGTCCAGCCCCAAATGACAATGTGCTTCTACAAATCCCGGATAAACCTGTTTCCCCGAAGCATCTATGACCAATGCATCGTTTACTATCTTTCCGTCCAGAACCGGGGCAATCTTTTTTATTTTTCCGTCTGCAATCAAAATGTCCGCCTGATACGCTTCTTCATGAACCGCATCATTTATCATACCTTGTTTGATCAAAATCATTTTTTCCACAATATAGCCTCCTATTTTTATTTTTAAAGTAATACCATATTAAATATTGATAAAAATATATTTCTATTTCTTCTGATGATCAAAATAAACCTTTTTACGAATTATATTCATTCCTTAGTTTTCCTGAAATAGAAAAATTCATTCGGATTCCTTTTATATCCAGCCAGAAATTCAAAATCTCTTATCCGATTTCCCTATAAAAATAGAACTGTCCTTCCGGCTAATCAGCCAAAATAACAGTTCTACAGAAAGCGGCAAAACATAGAATTTTGCCGCTTTCAAAATTTACATACCTGTTTTTCGAAAATTCAGCCGCACCAATGCTTTCTTTAAAGCGATCTCGGCCCTGGTCGTATCAATATCCGCCGTATGGCTGTGCAGACGCTCTTCCGCCCGCTTTCTTGCTTCTTCGGCCCGGTTTTCGTCAATCTCATCCGGCCATTCAATCACTTCCGCAAGAATCGTTACCTTTTCCGGCAAGATTTGTACAAAACCGGAATGAAGCGCTGCTTTCTTCTCGCCCTGGGCTTCTTTGATATTCAAAATACCCGGCGCAATAACCGTAGTCAGCGGGATATGGTTCTTATAGACACCGATATCCCCGTCTTCCGCCGTGAACTCCACCATATAAGCTTCTCCCTGGTAGAAGATGCGATCCGGTGTAATAATCTCCAATTGAAATAAGTTGTTCCCTTCTGCCAAATGTATCACCCCTTACTTCATGCGGGCGCGTACTTCATCAATACTTCCTGCATTCAAGAAATGGCCTTCCGGAACATCATCGTGCTTACCATCCAAAATTTCCCGGAATCCCCGGAGGGTTTCGGAGATCGGCACGTATTTTCCTTCCAGTCCGGTGAACTGAGTTGCAACAAAGAAGGGCTGGGACAGGAATCTCTGCACCTTCCGGGCGCGGCTTACCACCAGCTTATCATCCTCGGAAAGCTCATCCATACCAAGGATTGCAATAATATCCTGTAATTCCTTATATCTCTGAAGGATTTCCTGTACCCCACGAGCTACTTCAAAATGCTCCTGGCCTACTACACGGGGATCCAGAATCCGGGAAGTGGACTCTAAGGGATCTACCGCCGGATAAATACCCAGCTCTGCAATGGAACGGGCCAATACGGTGGTGGCATCCAGGTGGGCAAAGGTTGTTGCCGGAGCAGGATCCGTCAAGTCATCCGCCGGCACATAAACTGCCTGTACGGAAGTAATAGAGCCGCTCTTGGTAGATGTAATACGCTCCTGCAGCGTACCCATTTCCGTCTGCAGCGTGGGCTGGTAACCTACGGCGGAGGGCATACGGCCCAGCAACGCGGATACTTCAGAACCCGCCTGGGTAAAACGGAAAATATTGTCGATAAAGAGCAATACGTCCTTTCCGCCCTTGTCACGGAAATATTCTGCCATGGTCAGTCCGGTCAGACCTACACGCATACGTGCCCCGGGGGGCTCATTCATCTGTCCGAATACCATACAAGTCTTATCTATAACGCCGGATTCCTTCATTTCATAGTAAAGGTCATTTCCCTCACGGGTACGCTCCCCTACACCGGTAAATACGGAATAGCCGCCGTGCTCCGTTGCAATGTTGTGGATCAGCTCCTGGATCAGTACCGTCTTTCCTACGCCGGCACCGCCAAACAGACCGATCTTACCACCCTTCTGATAAGGACAAAGCAAATCTACTACCTTGATGCCTGTTTCCAGCATTTCAGTCGCAGTCGCCTGCTCCTCGAAGGACGGAGCCTTTCTATGAATCGGTAAATATTCCACCTCTGTGGGCGGAGCTATTTCATCAATTGGGTCACCCAGTACGTTGAACATACGGCCCAGTGTTTTTTCACCTACCGGAATCGTAATCGGCGCTCCGGTGGCTTCCGCATCCATCCCCCGTACCAATCCGTCTGTGGAACCCATGGCAATACATCTTACCGTATCATCACCCAGATGCTGGGAAACCTCGACCACCAGCTTTTTCCCGTCTTTTAAGGGAATATCAATGGCTTCGTTGATTTCCGGCAGCTGATTACCGGTAAACTTGATATCAAGTACGGCACCGATAATCTGGGTGATTTTACCCATATTCTTTTCTGCCATATTTTCACTCCTTCTATCGTTTCATCCCAAGCAAACAGCTTAGGATATCGCTTCAGCGCCCGCAATAATTTCCGTCAATTCCTGGGTTATGCTGCTCTGACGCGCTCTGTTATATTTCAATGTCAAATCACCTATCATCTCTTCCGCGTTACTGGTAGCGGAATCCATCGCCTGCATCCTGGCGCCGTTTTCACTGGCCACTGCTTCCACCAATGCCCCGTAAAACAAGCTCGTCACATACTTCGGAATAATCCGGTTCAGCGCCTCTTCCTCGTTGGGCTCATAATTCATGGGGATGCTGACATCCGCTTTCGCAATTTCCGCCTCGTCAAATTCCACCGGAAGGAGCTTCATCAGGGTCGGTACATGGCTCACTGTATTTTTAAAATGAGTATAAGCCAGGTAAATTTCCCCGATCTCCCCTCTGGTAAACGCACCCAGGACCTCCTTACAGACTGCCATGGCATCCGCATAGACAGGGCCGTCCATCACATCGGAATAATCCGCCGTAATCTCATAACCCTTCCGCTCCAATCCGTCCATGGCCTTACGGCCGATGGCATACACCTTCACATCCTCCTTGGGCAGCTCACTGCCTGTTAAAAGCTTAACAATATTGGAGTTATAACCTCCGGCAAGCCCCCGGTTTGAGGAAATGACCACTACCGCCTTCTTCTTGGAACCTCCTGCCTTCAGATAAGGATGTTCCAGATTTCCGGATTTGGCCAACATGGAAGTCACGGTCTGGTACATATGGTTGAAATACGGATTCGCCGATTCTGCATGACCTCTCGCCTTCTGCAGTTTTACTGTAGAAACAAGCTTCATGGCTTTGGTGATTTGCTGCGTACTCTGTATGCTGCTTTTTCTTTGTTTTATGTCTCGTAAAGAAGCCATAATGTTTCACCGCCTCACTTATTTTCTACTGAAAAGATGATTTGCACTCCTCAATGGCCTTAATCAGCTTCGTTTCCGTCTCTTCCTTAATCTCTTTGTCCGTACGGATTGCTTCCGGGATCTCCGGATATTTGGTATCAATAAATTCAAACAGCTCCTGTTCAAAGCGCAGGACATCCGCTACCGGAATCTCCAGCAGGTATTTCCTGGTAGCCGCATAGATCATGATAACCTGATATTCTACGGGCATGGGCTGATACTGAGGCTGTTTTAACATCTCACGAATCCGTTCCCCCTGGGCCAGACGCTCACTGGTATCCGCATCCAGTTCGGAACCGAACTGGGCAAAAGCCGCCAGCTCACGGTACTGGGCCAATTCCACACGAATGGGGCCCGCAATCTTCTTCATAGCCTTAATCTGGGCGGAACCGCCTACCCGGGATACGGAAAGGCCCGCATTGATCGCCGGACGGAAACCTGCATTAAACATCTCGGTTTCCAGATAAATCTGACCGTCGGTAATGGAAATTACATTGGTCGGGATGTATGCGGAAACGTCGCCTGCCTGGGTTTCGATAATCGGCAAGGCCGTCAAAGAGCCGCCGCCCAATGCATCGGAAAGCCGGGCTGCACGTTCCAGCAGCCTGGAATGCAGGTAGAAAACGTCACCGGGGTAAGCTTCACGCCCTGGCGGACGGCGCAGCAGCAAGGAAAGGGTACGGTAAGCCGTCGCATGCTTGCTCAGGTCGTCGTATACCACCAACACGTCCTCGCCGTTCTCCATCCATTCTTCTCCGATGGCACAGCCTGCATAAGGAGCAATATACTGCAGCGGTGCAAGCTCGCTGGCAGTAGATGCCACTACCGTAGTATAAGCCATGGCGCCGAATTCTTCCAATGTCTTTACAATCGTTGCCACGGTAGAAGCTTTCTGACCGATGGCTACATAGATACATTTTACGCCCTGGCCCTTCTGATTTATAATCGTATCAATGGCAATTGCCGTCTTACCGGTCTGTCTGTCGCCGATAATCAACTCACGCTGGCCCCTTCCGATGGGGATCATGGAGTCAATTGCCTTGATACCGGTCTGCAGCGGTGTATCCACGGATTTCCGGGAAATAACACCGGAAGCCACACGTTCAATCTGCCTGTATTTATTGGTTTCAATGGGCCCTTTTCCGTCAATGGGCTGCCCCAATGCGTTCACGACACGTCCCATCATGGCATCCCCTACGGGAACCTCTACCACCCTGCCGGTGGTCTTCACGGTATCGCCTTCGTTGATATTCCTGTGACTGCCTAATAATACGGCGCCCACATTGTCTTCCTCTAAGTTCAATACCATTCCATAAACTTCACCGGGGAATTCCAGCAGCTCGCCCTGCATAGCGTTTTCCAGGCCATGGATACGGGCAATTCCATCCGCTACCTGAATTACCGTGCCAACGTCGGACACTTCCAGCTCGGATGCATACCGCTTAATCTGTTCTTTGATTACGGAACTTATTTCTTCTGGTCTTAAATTCATGGAGCGCATTCACCTACTTTCAACTGTATTTTCGATAATTCCCGGCTTAGGCTTAACAGCTTTGTACGAATGCTGCTGTCCACAACCCTGTCCCCAATCCGAATTACCATTCCGCCGATTAAGTCCTGGTCTACGTCATAATGCATCTCAAAGGACACATATTTCGTCGTTTCCAAAAGCTTTGCTTCAATCTGCCCCTTTTGTGCATCGCTCAGCGGAAGGGCGGATGTCACATAAGCAGTACCAATGTTCTTATATTCTTTTACCTGGTCAATGAAATATGCAAACACAGATTCCATTTCGCCGTAATGATTCTTGGAAACCAGCATCCGCATAAGCCCCAGCAGCTCGTTGCTGATGCGGCCCTTAAAGATACTTTCCAATATCTCAATCTTCTCTTCTTTGACGATTTTCGGGTGATTCATCAGTTTGGTTAATTCACCGTATTCGTTAAGGATTTCACATACTCCCTTAACCTCTGACAGTAATTCATCCATCTGACCAGATTCCACGGCAAGCGCAAACAATGCATCCCCATATGTTTTGGATACTAGCTTTGCCATGTACGATCACCTATTTCCTTCAATGTCTCTTCTACCAGCGTATCCTGAATCGTTGTATCAATGGATGCGGCAACGACCTTGCCTGCCATCATGGATGCAATCGAAATCATTTCCTGTTTCATCTCATCCAGTACACGTTTCTTCTCCAACTCTGCTTCCTCGTTGGCATGCTGGATGATGCGAGCAGCCTCTTCCCTGGCTTGTTCCACAATCCGGGCTTCATTATTCAATGCCTTTTTGCGGGCTTCACTTAAGATCTCCTCTGCTTCCTTGTCTACGTCCTTTAATTTCTCTTCGTACTCAGCCTTAATGGCTGCGGCATCCTTTTTATCTGCAATCGCAGAGTCGATATCGCCCTTAATCTTATTCTTCCGGTCTTCCAGCATCTTGCGGACCGGATTGAACAAAAGATAGGACATCAGCAGGAATAATACGAAAACGGCAATTGCCAGTAATATCGCGTCATGGAGCAGCTGGGGATCCAAATCAACTAATCTCTCCAAGGCTTGGCCTCCTTTCCATAATAGTTGTGAATACCCTTACGGTACCAACGGTTTTACGAAAAGTAAGAGCAAAGCAACCAACAAACCATACAAACCGGTGGTCTCTGCTACGGCCTGGCCTAAAAGCATCGTAGACATGATATCACCCTTTGCACCCGGGTTCCGTCCTACGGCTGCTGCCGCATGGCCTGCTGCAATACCCTGACCAATACCAGGACCGATACCTGCGATAACTGCCAAACCTGCACCGATTGCTGAACATGCTAAGATTAATTCTGTTCCTGTAATGTTTTCCATTCTGAATTCCTCCTTGGGTTTCATTTTTAGATACAAATTCCTTGTACCCTGTGGTGTCACACGGTCCTGCACCTCTGCGGCCGCATGATATGATACGCACTGATTTCTTAAGCTTCGTCTCCCATTGCATTGCTGATATAAGTCATTGTCAGCATACAGAATACATACGTCTGAATTGCTCCTGAGAACAAGTCAAAGTATACGTGTAAAAATGCCGGCCATGCAATTGCGATCTTTGAAAGCAACGCATAGACCAATGCCATGATAACGGTTCCGGACAGCACGTTGGCAAACAAACGCAGCGACAGCGATATGGGTACTGCGATCTCGCTGATCACGTTAATCGGAAACCAGATCGGGAGCCATGGCGGCAGCGGAGAACACATATCCTTCCATATATCCTTGGGCTTCTGATAACGAAACTGTGTGATATGGATTAAGAAAAATGTGATAAGACCCAGCGGTAACGTGGTACCGTAATCTGCGGTCGGCGGCCGAAGGCCGAAAATACCGGAAATATTGGAAACCAAAATAAAAATAAAGATTGTACTGATATAGTTGGCAAAGCCACGTCCCCGCACTCCCATAGTTCCGTATACCATGCCGTCTAATTTCTCTACAATCAGCTCCGCAATATTTTGAAGTGTTCCGGGTACTTCTGTTGCATGCTTCATCTTAATATTTACTGCCAGGGCAAAGCCCACCAGAATCAGCATGACGATCAAGATGCACACATGGCTGTTGGTAATCCACACCGTCTGTCCGAACAGCTCATAGGAAAACAGCCCGTGTATCATAAAGTCCACATCCGAACCGGAAGACATCAGGATTGCATTTTCCACGGTTTCACCTCCTTATTAAAATTATTTGCAGTCATCTACCAATTCCGTAGATACATCACATCCCCTCTCTTTTATTTTCTTAATAATTCTATGCATAAAGGGCTGAAAATAGGCTGCTGCCTTCAAACCCATTACACCGATGAACATGGTAATGACATTACCCAGACCGAAATAAATCACCACTGCAAAAACTGCTACTACCACAATATAACGCAAAACGGAAAAAATCGTCGTACGCATCTTTGCTTTCCGTTCGATCACCAGATCCACGGTATCCATAATTACTACTGCCATATGGATCGCCATCCCCATAGCCGTCCCAATCCCGATCCACAATCCTGTGGAATACAAAAGCTTCTCTTCCACGAACCAGACGCCCGTAAGCTGTACCAGCAGTCCATATAGAAAAATCTCCAATATCAGTTCCGGAAGTATGTCATTCAGCCTTTTTAGCATTGTCCCCATCCTTCCTGTTATAGGTCTTTTGGGCCAAAACCCAGACATTACGAAAGCCGGCCAGCGCACCCATCAGAAAAAAAGGCACCGCCAGGATCGGCATGGAAAACTTCTCGCCCAAATACGCCCCCAGAAGCGTACATAATAAAATCGGCACCAGCATGTTAATCCCAAACTGCGTCACCAAAACCAGCATCCGGAATACGCCCTGTTTTCCCACATGCAGTACCTCCTTCTCTTGCATTTTTTTCAATACATAGAATCATTATACCATTTTTAGAAAAAATGTCCATAGGAAAAACTGCTTTCCGCTGAAAGAACATTTGTTCCTCATCGAAAAGCAGCAAAAAATAAGAATATTTTACGAAAGATCCAACTCAATTCTTTCATCCAACGTTTCCGAAACATATTTTCCGTTTTTCTTCCTCTGTCTTACGCATTCCGTCAGCAGATATTCAATCTGCCCGTTTATCGAACGGAAATCATCCTCCGCCCAGGCGGCAAGCTGGGCGTAAAGCTTGGCGGAAATTCGAAGAGGGACCTGCTTCTTTTCCTCGGCCATCGGTTAATACAGGCTGCCGGAATTCACCACAGGCTGTGCATCCTTATTGCCGCAGAGCACAACCAGAAGGTTGGAAACCATGGCCGCTTTCCGTTCCTCGTCCAAATCTACTATGTGGCTTTCGTTGAGCTTGGTCAAAGCCATGTCCACCATCCCTACGGCGCCGTCTACAATCATTTTCCGGGCGTCCACAATGGCAGATGCCTGCTGCCGCTGGAGCATAACCGCTGCAATTTCCGGCGCATAAGCCAGATACGTAATCCGGGCTTCCAGAATCTGAAGGCCCGCCGTTTCCACCCGGGACTGAATCTCGTTGCGGATCCGCTCCGCCACAATTTCACTGGACCCCCGCAGGGAGCCTTCGTCCGGCTCGCCGTCTCCGGTGGTATCCACATTCTGGGCTACGTCATAGGGATAGATTCTAACGATATTCCTTAAGGCCGCGTCGCACTGAATGGATAAAAATTCCTTATAGTTATCCACATGAAAGACTGCTTTGGCCGTATCCGTAATACACCAGATCACCGCGATCCCGATTTCCACCGGATTTCCCAGACAGTCATTGATTTTCTGCTTGTTGTTATTCAAAGTCATCACTTTCAGGGAAATCTTCTTATTGGCCATCTGGATATTGCCGTTCACACCGGAGGGCCCCAGGGTAATCTGGGCCGCATTCCCGGAACCGGTATCTACATCGCCGCTTTGCCGCAGCGAAGTCTTTGCTGCCGGGTTTACCGCCGTAACAAAGGGATTCACGAAGTAAAAACCCGCTCCCTTCAAGGTGCCGATGTATTTCCCGAATAACGTAAATACCAGGGCTTCCTGAGGCTTCAAAACCTTCAGACCACAGAAGGGAATCCAGCCGATGGCAAACCAGACCGCACCTGCCACAATGCAGACAACACCCAACGGCAACATACTGGATACCAGGCTGCCTCCGATTACGACCACCGCAATGGACGCCAGGTACAAAACGATCGACAGAATCAGTACCCCCATACCCCCTTTCGCCTTCAGCTCCTTTTCGACCATCACCGACCTCGATTCCAATCCTTTCTTCTCTTCCATCACTTAATACCTCCTATATCTTATTGATATCATTTTAATATCATTTCGATTATTTGTCAAGAGGAATCAAATGTTTCATAAAAAACGGTATCTCCTCTGCAAACTGCCAGGAGATACCGGACATCTCTGTTTCCGGAACCATTTCATCTGTTTTCCGGTTCCGATTTCAGCAAGGCCAAGCCCTGCGTTTTCCGTTATTTTTCAAAAATCGTTCTTCCATACCGATTGACTTCTTCTATATAAATACCCAGCTTCTGTTCCATTGCCGGAATATAATAAGGAACATATCTGCCTTTCTTTGCGTAGGCATCCATAGCGCGGTGAACCTCTGCCTGGATTTGTTCCTCGGTAGTATCCTCATGATCAATCAGCTGATTGTCAATGCCGCCGCATATTGTAATTTTGTCGCCGTATTTTTCCAAAATCAGATCCAGATCGTTGCTGATGCTCATCGGCTCAATCACATCCACGCCGATTTCCACCAAATCCGGAACAATCTGGGTGATATAGCCGCAGGAATGATGCTGGTAAATCATCCCTAGCTCATGAATGCGATCCGCGTACCGTTTTTCCAGAGGTTTCACAAATTCCCGCCAAAGCTCCGGTGAAAAAAACATATTGTTGTTGGTACCCCAGTCGTCGTGCATATGGATCACATCCGGCTTCAGATACTTATATGCCAAATCAATACACTTTAATTTATACTGGCACATCGCTTCAAAAAATTCATGTACCTCTTCGGGATATTCATAAAAAGCGCAGAGCGCGTTTTCCATCCCGATCATCTGGTTCATCCGCTCAAACTGGCCGGACAGGATCAGGCAGGATACCACATCCGTTTCGGGATTTACATGCATACCGGCGCACATCCCCTGAAAAATCTGTTCTATCGGCATAAAATCCAGCGGCGGGAATTTTACTTTATCCTTCCATTCGTCCATTTCCTGGAACAGCCGGAAATCCTTGGCTACGGTATTCCCGTCCACCATGGGATTCGGCCCCTGGTTCGTCCAAAGCACACCCCAGGCATCCGGCCCGGTTCCGTAGGGATCAAATTTATCCCCCAATTCAATATAGCGGTCACCGGGAAATACCACGTCCTTCTGAGTGGAATATACTTCCGGAATAAAATCAGCTTTTTCGCCCCGGTATAAAGCCAGTAACGCTTCTTTGTTTGTCTGCATACAAGTCTCCTCCTTCACTTATGATTTCCTGCTTTTGATAGCTTTAGTGTACCATGTTTCAGCACCCCGCAAAAAGCACTTAATAACTGTAAGGATACAACTTAAAGTTGCAGCATTCAAAGCCGTTTCAAATCAAATTCCTCCTGAATTTCCTGAATCATGTCTGCAAACCCCGGAAGAATGCTTTCCGGATTATATACCAGTACGCTGTGATAGATCAGCTCCTTTCCCGGATAATCAAAGGCTTTGATCCTGGCCACATCCATATAAAGGAAAGCCATGGGAAATACGGCAAAAGCCTCCCCCTGCTGGAGCAAGGCGTACATGGTGTCAAAATTTACCACATATTGGATCTTTTTGCAGGGAATCTGCCCGTAAAAGCTATCTTCCAAGGGTATTTTATACCGGCTGTTCTCCATTTTCATCTTTAAAAAGGTGCCCTGCTTCAAATCCTCCAAGGTAATCCTGTCCTTCACAGCCCAGGGATGATTTAGGGAGACAATCACCTTTGTCCTGTATTCCCCAAAAGACAGGCAGCGGTAGGTTCCCCAGTCGTCCTCGTCGTGGGTATTTGTTAAAAAAATATCAAGCTCCCCGTTCATCAAAAGCTTTCGCCCCTCGTCCAGCCCAATCAATTCCAGTCCAATCTGGTATTGGGGAAACGCCGTCAGTAAAAAGGAAACCAGCGGCGTTATCATTGTATCCTGAGGCAGCGCGGAAAAAATCCCGATCCGCAGACGTTCTTTTCCGCCCCGGGCCAACCGTTTCAGCTCTTCCAGTTCGTATTGGAGCTCCTTGTCCAGCTTTCCCAGCTTTTGTTGGGCAGCCTCTCCCAGCCAGGTCAGGCGGACGCCTTTCGCAGAGCGTTCAAAAAGCTTTCCACCCAGCTCTTCTTCCAGGAATCCTACCTGTTTCGTCAGCGCCTGGGCAGATACATACATCTGCTCCGCCGCTTTTTTCAGGCTCCCGGTCTCCGCTGCTTTTAAAAAATATTGAATGCGTTGATACGTCATTTTAGTACCCTCCCGGCATCGGCACAAACCCGCTGGCTGAAATCCCGCCTTCCACTTGACGTTATTGGAAATTATTTTATTCCGTAAACGTCGTTGACATTTTTTCTCCGTATAGCAAGAAAAATACCCTGCATTTTCCTGCAAGGCATCTGTTTTGTGATCCTTCCGTTCCATTCCGCTTTAGCTTTCCCTTTCCCTTTTCACTTAAGCTCATAAAAACAGCGGAAGACATTTCCAGTCCTTGAACCTTACCTTCAATGCACAAAAGCATATGGGTTGTGCTCCGGCTCCGACGATTCAGGACTTCCCGTTCACAGCTGCCACATGCTTTTATATATTTTCACAATTCCTAATCCAATAAAATCTTTTCGCAATCCAAAGCTTTTTTGCTGTGAAAATTCTTTTTTACTTCATTTGCATTTTTATAGTATGACAAATCATAGATAACAATGAAAAGCGGTACTGGCGCAAACATCGGCATTGTATGCACCATTATTTGCGCAATGCTGTACTAGCTATACACTTGCCTGATTTTCCCAGTTACTGCATTAAATTGCCGCCATCTGTAGCCCCATTTAACATGATATTTGCACGGAATTGGATCAACGTAGCCTGCTACGCCTCCCTTATTCCACACAAATCTCCCACTAAGTGGGCACACATCTGCCAGAAAGCAATTTTCAAACACATTCCAGGAAATTATTACTTTTTTTAAATATCATGTTCTTTCAATGAGTAGCAAGGTATATTAATTACACGATTACAAAAGACAAATTTTTCAGGAGGTATCATTATGAAAGCAAAAAAATTATCAATTGCAACTGTAATTTGCGCACTCTTTTTATTTATGGCCTGCACACTGATGCAGACTGGCGCACAGGCTCAAGTAGCTGGAACGGATGATGGGGTTCAGGTTTGTTTCATGCCTTCAAATCCATATAATTCCTAATACCATATTATATCTGATTTATAGTAACTTCGATAGTATTTATCCGCACAGGCAGTTGCGCTATGGTCTGACATTAATTCACTAAGATAGTATGCATGTCGCATATTTCTTTCACTTTCCGGAGAGATCTTATTATTAATTAAATCCATAGCCTCTGCCTTATTTCCTAGGAAATTCGCTAATCTGACACCTCTTCCACATTTAAAGCACAATCTAATACCCTTTTCACACATCTCAAGACATTCCTCTAAACGTCCTACTTCGCCATAATACCCTGAAAGATTTCCCACTACGCTCATACTTGATTCGTATCTATCTTCTAAGCACACCTTGCTGTTTTCTAGCTCTTTCATCAAATGTTCCAGAATAAAAATACTCTTCTCCAATTGATGCATATACTCATACCCAATCGCAATATGATTCAGCAACGTAATCCGACTGCCAGTAAAGAACGTCAGCTCCCAGAACTCATCCTTACGCCAGCCTTCATTTTCACAGCCTAATACCGCTTCCGTTCTTTTCACAAATTCCTCCGGTGTCATTTTTCCGGTGAAAAACTGAATGCAATTCTCCGCGGCATATAAGGAATATTTATTCTGCGTAAAATTCATATCCACCTGTGGTTTCAGGAAATCCAAGATCTTTTGCGCTTCCTCCCAATTCTTCAAAGACATGGCCCGTTCCATCTCTTTCATTTTCTCCAATAACAAATAGTTATTGGTTTCCAGCTTTCCATTATAATAGTCATGTTCCGTTCCAAGCTTTCGCATCAATGCAATGAAATTATTCGGATTCGGCCCGCGTCTGCAGCTTTCAATTCTGGAAATAGTTTCCGGTGTACAGATATCCTCACTTAACTCCTCCTGGGAAATCCCCATCCGTATACGATATCTTAGAATCATTTCATCCACCAGATAAAGCTCCTGATCCTGATACATCAGCCTGGTATCTTCCTGTAAATACAGGTCCGCGCCGTATTCCTCATAAACCTCCAGTAGCGCCTGAAGCTGACGTTCGTATTTTACGGTATCCGCGATTTCGGGATTCAGTGACGCGCTTTGAAGATATCCGGCCAACAACTCCGCCAGGTCATATAAGACGCCCTGCCAAAGCAGTAAATCTACAGCCTTTTTACAGAGCTTCATGGCTTCCTCGTACTTCTCCTCTTCCATCAGAAGCGGGTACAGCAGCTTAACTGCCCTTGGAAGTACTTTCACTTTTGCTTCATAATCATCATAATTTTTCTCTGTATATTCTACGATCTGCAAAAGCATGGTTTTACTTTCTTCGGAACGGTTTCCTTTGATACGGAAATTAGCAAGCTCCAGCATAATGTGCATTTCATCAATACTGATTTGAAACCAATCCAAACTATGATACTGCATATTTGGAATCGTTAAATCTATGGCCTTCTCCAACAATGAAATACCTCTGGAAATATCCGCATCCTTATAGTAAGCCACCAATGCCTGCATCCGGTACAAAAACTGCTTCTGCAGCACTTTGTTAATCGTGAGCTTTGAAGCAATCGGCTCCTTTAGCAGGCGGTCTAATTCATCCATATCTTCCTGGCTCACTGCCGCCAGGGCATTTCGTTTCCATAAATAATACCGATATTCTCCAATGGATAGAATGGTCGTCAGCTTATCCGTCGATTTCCCCATACGTTGCATGATTGCATTCAGCAGCAAGCTGTCCGGCATCCGTTCCCCGTACTCATACCTGCAATAGGTTCCCTGGGAACACAGCCCCCAACATAGCTTTTTCTGCTTTACCTTCTTATCAATTCGCAGAAGATACAGCAATTCATTTATTTTTCTTTCGTTCATTACTACATCCATTATACTTTCAATACAATCTCCCGATTGGTCCGATGATACTTATAATACTTCACACCCGATGAATCGAACATATGTTTAGAAGCTATCACAGACGGTGTGTGGTCATATTTATCACAATCATACACAACCGTTCGAATTCCGGCCTGGATAATCGCTTTTGCACATTCGTTGCAGGGGAACAGGGAAACATAGATTTTCGCTCCCTCCAGACTCCCTCCCCGGTAGTTCAGAATCGCATTCAGCTCACTATGGGTCGAATAAAAATATTTCGTTTCCAGAGGATCTCCTTCCCGCTCCCACGGAAATTCGTCGTCTGAACAGCCTATGGGAAACCCATTGTACCCCATAGACAAAATCTTATTGTCATTGCTGACAATACAAGCCCCCACCTGGGTATTCGGATCCTTAGAGCGCATTCCGCTTAACATTGCCACGCCCATAAAATACTCATCCCAGGAAATATAATCCTGCCTTTTCCCGTTCAAAAAATCCCCCGCTTTCTTTTTTTATAATTCTGCTTCTTCTATTTCGTACCGAATATCCGATCTCCCGCTTCTCCTATTTCGTACCGAATATCCGATCTCCTGCTTCTCCTATTTCGTACCGAATATCCGATCTCCCGCATCTCCCAGGCCCGGCACGATATAGCCATGGTCATTCAAACGCTCATCCATCGCACCGATATAAATATCTACGTCCGGATGCGCATCTTTCATTCGCTCTAACCCCTCCGGAGCGGCAATAATGCACATAAAATGAATGTTTTTCACACCCTTTTCTTTTAACATCTGAATCGCTGCCACGGAGGAACCCCCCGTTGCCAGCATCGGATCTACCACAAAGATTTCCCGCTCCGAAGAATCCTCCGGCAGCTTGCAGTAATATTCTACCGGCTCAAGGGTTTCGGGATCCCGGTACAATCCGATATGGCCTACCTTTGCCGCAGGAATAATGGAAAGCATACCATCTACCATTCCAAGGCCCGCACGAAGAATCGGTACCACTGCCATTTTCTTCCCCTTCAGTTCTTTTACCATGGTTTTGCAGATCGGCGTTTCAATCTCAATATCCGCAAGCTTCAAATCCCTGGTAGCTTCATAACACATCAGCATAGCAATCTCACTGATTAACGTCCGAAAATCCTTAGAACCCGTTTCTTTTCTCCGTATCCAGCCAATCTTATGCTGAATTAACGGATGATCCATAATGTAAACATTTGACATATCCTATTCACCTTCTCCTTCGTCTTCGTTTAATCTATCCGCCAATTTCCGGATAGATTTGTTTAATGTTTCATAGCAAAGCCCATAAGACTGCAGCGGCCCGCCATAAGGGTTTATAATCTCCAGTTCATCCCCTACAAGCTGGGTCAGAACATGGACTTGTCCGGGATCTGCCGACTCAAAAGTATCTAAAATCTTCTTCTGCTGCTGCGCTTCCATGGCAATTACCAGCGTATCAGCCGTAAAATCCTGTTCTTCCAGCTGCCGGGACATATGGTTTGCAAGATTGATCCCGTTGCTGATTAAAACAGCTTCCGCCTTTTGATTCACCGGTTCCGGAAAAAGTGCTACCAGGCCCCGGCTTTCGATCTCCATGGGGCGTTTCAGCCGATATTCTTTTAAAATCGCCTCTGCCATTGGTGAACGGCAGGTGCCGCTGCTGCATACAAAAATAACTCTCTTATACTGGCTTAAATCACTCATCTCTACACCTCCATAACCCGATGGCCCGCCGCTTTCTGCATCCGATTCATGATTGCCTGTCCAAGCCCCTCTTCGGAAAAGCTCTCGGAAAATATGATATCCACGTCTAACTCATCAAATTCCCGCAAAACCCCATACATGTGCCGGGCAATGCCGGCCTTTTCCTTACGGGAACCAATACTCTTCACAATTCCGCCCTGATAGGAACCGCAGGTTTCTTCCGTACAAATCACCCCGGCCCGCTTTCCCTGCTGCCCGGCTTCCTGTACCAAGCGGTTAATGGCAGGAATTACCCGGCACATTTCCCCTTTTACCAAAACCAGCTCCGCCTTTGGCGCATAATGACGATATTTCATGCCCGGCGCCTTGGGTGCTGTCGCCCCATCCGGTTCCAGCCCCTTGTCTAACGAAACCGAACCGATCGCCTGCTGCACCATTTCCTGCGTAATAAATCCCGGTCGTAAAATCATAGGCGTATCTTCGCTGAAATCCACAATTGTAGACTCGATCCCGATTCCTACCGGGCCGCCGTCTAAAATCATGGGAATCCTTCCATCCATATCACAAAACACATGTTCTGCTGTTGTCGGGCTTGGTTTCCCGGAGACATTGGCGCTTGGCGCTGCAATAAATCCGGTACTGGCCTTGATCAAAGCCAGGGCAACCGGATGATTGGGCATCCGGACTGCTACCGTATCCAGCCCTCCGGTGGTTTCCAATGGAATTCTGTCATTTTTTCGAAAAATCATAGTCAATGGGCCCGGCCAAAAATGCTCCCCCAGCACTTTGGCAGCCTTCGGAAGCTCTCTTGTAATCAGCTCCAAATCAGAAAAGGCCGCAATATGCACAATCAGCGGATTATCGGACGGTCTTCCTTTTGCTTCATAGATTCGCCGGGAAGCCTCCGGGTTTTGGGCATCTGCCCCCAGTCCATACACCGTTTCCGTCGGGAACGCAACCACCCCTCCTTCTTTCAGCAGTCGGGCCGCCGCTGCAATTTTCTGCTTTTCTATCTCGTCTGCAAGCTTCGCTGCATCTATTTTTTCTACTATCGTTTTCATGCATCTATTATACCACATCAAAAAGCCGCGTCAATACCGGCAAATGGCTCTTTTCCTTGTCCTGACTATATTTTTACTTATTTTTTTGCATTTTTATCCATTTCTCTATTGTACAACAAATATAATTATGGGATAATATGATTTGAGCGTCAAACAAGTATTTTCAAAGTTTTGATACTCAAATTATTTTAGAATCGAACCTGTGGCAGAAAGGGGTCTTTCATATGCAATTTTATAAAAATACATTTGGCTATACCTCCAAAAAGGAGCCGGTTTCCCTCTATCGACTGGAAAATTCCTCCGGGGCATATCTGGAAGTATCGGACTATGGCTGTCGGATCCGCAGTATCTGTGTTCCGGATCGAAACGGCGTCCTCCGGGACGTATGTCTGGGCTATCCGGAAATCTCTGATTACGAAACCGATTCAGCGGGCCTTGGGGCTGCCATCGGGCGCCATGCCAACCGGATCGGCGGCGCTTCCTTTTCCTTGAACGGCCGGGAATATCCTTTGGAGAAAAACGACGGGAAAAATCATCTACATGGCGGAAGCAACGGATTTGCATTTCGAATCTGGAATACGCAATACGAGGACGGAAGCCTTGTTTTTACTCAGACATTTTCCCAGAAAGAGGACGGCTTTCCCGGCACCCTTACCATGAAGCTTACCTACGAATGGACGGAAACAAACCGGCTTTCCATTACTTACGAAGCGCTTTCCGACCAGGATACGGTATATAACGTAACCAATCACACCTATTTTAACCTGGAAGGCTACGAAAGCCGCTCCGTGCTGAACCATATCCTTTGGATCAACGCTTCCTCCATTACGGAAAACGATTCGGAAAGTATCCCCACCGGCCGGATCCTTCCGGTGGAAGATACCCCCTTTGATTTCCGTCAGAAAAAAACCATCGGACAGGATATCGAAAAAGAACATATACAGCTTACATACGGCTCCGGCTACGACCATAATTTTATACTGGAAGGCTCCGGATTTCGTCCTGCCGCCATTTTGGAATCCCCTTTTTCCGGCATACGCATGACCTGTTCCACTGATCAGCCCGGAATGCAGCTCTACACGGCCAATTTCCTGGGGGACTGCAAGGGCAAATACGGAGAGGACTTCTGTCCGAGAAACAGTGTCTGCCTGGAAACACAGCATTTTCCCGATGCGGTGCATCACCCGGATTTCCCCTCGGTGATCCTGAAAGCCCGGGAGCCCTTTACAACAACTACCTGGTATGAATTTGAAACCTTTTAAAAAGTATATTTTTCTTTCTTTTGGACATACTGCTGCTAAAACATCTTTCACAAATTTTTGCAAAGCACGCTTCAAGCATACCCGAATATCAACGTATTTTCCTTTTAGAAAGGGTTGGCAGTATGGACACAAGAACGATCATTCCGAAAAACAGCCGATTGCGTCACAGAACCATCGGCTTTTCCTTTTTCTACTATATCTGGCTGTTTTTATTTCTTTCCTTCCTTGGATGGATTTGGGAAGCATCCCTGTTTCTGATTTTCAAACACCAGTTCGTAAATCGGGGCATCCTTTTCGGGCCATGGCTCCCCATTTACGGCGCAGGGGGACTGTTTCTGTATTTTCTGCTTTACCGCTTGAAAAAACATCCCTTTCTACTCTTTTTCCTGGCTATTACGATCTGCTTAAGCCTGGAATATTTCTGCAGCTGGTTTCTGGAAAAACAATGGGGCGTCCGCTGGTGGGATTATTCCGGATCCTTTGGAAATCTCAACGGAAGGATTTGTGTTTCCGGCGGTCTGGCATTCGGAACCGGCGCCCTGCTTTTGATCTATCTTCTGATTCCCTGGTTCGAGCGGTTTTATGAAAAAATCCCCGCAAGAATCCGCAAAGCCATGGGAATCCTTTTCCTGCTTTTACTAATTGCAGACGGGGCCTATGCAGCCGTTTCCCCTCATACAGGAGCCGGCATTACTTATTGAATCCTGAAATCACAGGCCGCTTTGTTACCTGTCCAAAACCGGAACATCCGATTCCCAAACAAAGATCCGTTGCCGGCCCACTACAAACAATTAGGTGCAGGAAATCCTGCACCTAATTTATTTCTTCTTATTTAAATACTGCATAATTCCCATATGTACCGCAAAGGCAACCTTTTCCTGATATTCCTCCGTAATCAGAAGCCCGGCTTCCTGAGAATTACTTAAAAACCCGCATTCGACGATTACCGTAGGGGTAGGCGTCCGTTTCAGCAGATAATAGCTTTCATTATCCTTTGCCGTTCGGTGGTTTTCCTTATCCAACCGTTCGATCATACTGGCCTGGATCATTTCTGCCAGCTCTTTCCCCTCCTGGGATTTCCCATAATAAAAAGTCTGGGCTCCCTTTACATACTCTTCCGGATAGCTGTTCTGATGGATGCTGACCGTAAAAACCGGCATGGCTTCTTTGATAATCTCACATCTTTTACGCATATCTTCTACTTTTTTATTACTGGAGCCTTCCGAATACAGGCCGTCGTCCCCGGTACGGGTCAAAACTACCTCGATTCCCTCCGACTCCAGCAGCTTTTTCAGACGTTCCGCAATCTGGAGATTAATGGTCTTTTCTTCCGCCCCGTTTATCCCCACTTTGCCCGGGTCTGCTCCTCCATGCCCGGCATCTATTACAATGCAGGTGGGATTCTCTCCTTTATCCGCCCGGATGCTCTCTACGATCACCACGCCTTCTTTTGCAAACAAGCAGGCTGCCAGCAGCAGCACTGCCGCCATCAGGATCTCTATTTTTTTCTTCACAGACTCTCCCACAAAGACTTCATTATTCCATTGTATGCTTTGGGGTTTCCGGATATGCCCTCATCCCGTTTCCCGGATCTAAGATCTAAGCCAATCAGATCTAATTGATATACTTAATGACCGTATCCCAAACGCTGCTCCGCTCCAGGCCCAGCTTCCAGAACGCCGCTCCTGCCAGCTCTTTTTCCCGCAGCAGCTGCAGACGCAGTTCCAGGGAAGCTTCATCCTCCATCCATATTTTGTAGGTATTTCCGTTATTTACATATTCCGCATAGTACTGTCCGTCCACATCGGACCATATTTTTTCCGCTCCGTTAGTCGTTACGCGGTTTTCCGCTTCATTCATACCTACCGCACTGCTGTTTACGGTATAAGGTACATAATCTTCCGATGCTGCTTCCACTTCGGAAACGTCTCCTCCTTTGGGAACACATTCCCACACTCTGGTATAAAACGGCATACCCAGAATGATCTGGGAAGCCGGGACTTCTTTCAAGGTATTTTCCACCCCCTCGGTCACAAAACCGATGGATGCAACAGAACCTTCGACATTCCCGCCGTTCTCGGAATTCCCCCAATGCTCGTCATACCCCATTACCACCACGTAATCGGCAAATACGGCCTGTTCCTTCCGATTATAAAAGGCCGTATATTCCGAAGGTACGTAATTATCCACAGACAATACAATTCCGTTATTCTTACACTTAATAGACAATTCCCGAATCAGCTGAATATAAGCATCTCCCACTTCACCCTTTAATTCTTCAAAATCCAGATTAATGCCGTCCAAATCATATTCAATAGCAGCAGAAATAATTTGATTCACCAGATAATCCCGGATCGAAGTATGGGTAAGCACTGCCGTGGTATCTACCTCCCTATTCTCCAAATTACTAATCAATCCCCAGACTTCCACACCGTTCTGATGGCAATAGTTTACATAACTACTACTGGCAAGGGACTGAATATTCCCGTTGTTATCATTCAAATAAAACCAGGTAGGCGCAATCACATTGATTCCCTTCGTATCCTTCAGCACCTCCGCCACCTGGTTGTTTGCCTCCTGGGTCGTCACCTGGTGCCAGGCCATATTTATTTTCTGATCCTTCAGCAAATGGGTGAACTGAGGTTCTTCGAAACTCCTGCTGGTTGTCTGCATCTGTACCTCTCCCAGGCTCTTATTCTTCAGATAACCGGTCAGCCCCTCAGACGTATAGACCTTGCTCCATTCCTCCAGGGTTTCTAACACCGTCACGGTATCCCCCTTCTTCACATCTGCCACAATCGGGCTCTTAATACCGCCCTTTTCCCGGATCTGAGTATCTTTCTTTACGGAGGCCACCTTGATTTCTCCCCATTCACTGGTAATCAGCACCCTCCTGGGATCCTCCTGGACCGAAAAATCCAGATTCGTGTATTTCTGGACAAAATCTGCCGCCAAATATACCATTTCCCCGTTTACCCGGACAATCGTATAATTCTCTGTCTGCTTTTCTTTTGTCACAAAATATTCATTGCTTCCGGCATTTACGGAAATCACATCCGTGGGCGTCGTATATCTTAAAATATTCTCGTTTGCATCCCAATAAAACCGTCCGTTCAGCCAATCATGCACAAATCCATAAGACAAATACACATGACCGTCCATATATTTACAAAGCTCATCCATTTTCTGATAATTCAGGATGATTGCCATATCGTCTTCTTCCGCCAAATGAAAGTATTCCTGTAAATCTGCCCGTTCCTTACTGGGCGTATATTTCTGTATCACTACAGTAGCTGCTGCAATCAGACCTACCACAATAATAAAGACTGCTGCCACCAAAAAGGGCATAAACTTTTTTCTCATGTCCGGTGTCCTCCTAACGTGTATTCTAAAATCGTGCTCCTATTATATCACACCGTCCCTTTTCATGCAAAGAATTTCGATGCCCCCATTCCCGCCGTTCCCTTCTATACTAAGAATTATGATGCCCCCGCATTCCCCAACACAGGGGCATCTGATTCTCAAATATGTTTATGCATATGTGGTTTCGTAAAAGCCTGTTCCTATGCACTACAGACTTCTGATTCTGTCAAACCTAAGCTCCCTCCATACTCCTTCTTCATCTGTCACATAATCCCGCATAAAGTTATTGTTCTCATTTACGCAGAGGATATCCGTCACAGTCAGCGGAGTACTTGGAACTCCGTCCAGAAAAATCATAATTCCGCGATTCCGGATATTCTCCAATTCAATCAACAGTCTCTGCTTTTCCGGCCCATTGGTAAACTCCATCATGTTCCTTCTCCTTCCTAATACAAGGAGGTACTTAAATCGTGATATATTTTTATCCCATATCCTGTATCAGCAGCAGATACAGGTCAGATTAAGGTATGTAAAAAATCTGCTTCTCTGTCTTTTACATGAAACGGATCCGCAATAAAAGGAACACTCTGCACCTGGGCCTTCAAAGTACGACGACATCTTTTTATTTCTATCTTATCTTCAAATAACGCCAAAAAAGTAAACATGTCCCGATACCCTGTTGTTTCTTGTAATCGTTTCATATAATCATAATATCCGGCTTTCCTCCAGGGACACAAGCTGCCGACAATCAGTTTTCCATTGCAGCGCATCAGTTCTGCCCGGGACGCCCTGCTGTCAGTTCCCAAATCCAGGATGAGATATTCAAACCCCATACTGTATATCATTCCCAAATCCTGCACAGATACTTCCGGAAAATAGGTCACGCCTTCATAAAAAAATTCGTTCCCATCCTTTGCAGCCGACAATGCGGCCAATGCACCCCTGCCTTCCAATTCAATCAACGCCGTTTTGGCATTTAACCATTTTGCGGCATAATTGGCAAGGGCAATGGACAAATGGGTCACACCTGTCCCCGCCGACTGTCCCAATACGCCAATCGTGATTTTCGGCTGAACCGCTTTTATGCTTTTTATCCGAATCCTTATCCCCTCCCTTCTCTTAGAATTTTTTGAAACAAACGGTGTTTTTCCTTCGTTACGGAAAAAGGATCCCGATCCAGGGGAAAACAATATACATTTTTACGCAGAATTTTTGCATATTTTTCTGCTGATTTCTTATTTTGATAATTACAAATTAAAACAAGATTTTCTTCCCCGGCCAGTTGCTTGTAGGCCAAAATCCCATGCTCCATTTCCCATGGTCGGCTTCCGATTACCAGGACCGTAAGGCCGGCCTGTTCCTCCTCAGCAGCGGATACAGTGTCGTTTCCAAAATCCTGCACGAAAATGTGCGGTTTTCCTGTTCCTGTCCTGTCTTTCGGAGACAATACAGCCTGAAAATTCCCATAGGAGATCCTTCCTCCCTCCTGGTTCAAGCCTTCCTGGTAAGACTGCAGCGATGAAAAAAATTCCGTTCCCCGGTTCTTCGCCCCATAGCAGGCTTCCATTCCCCTCTGGTTGAACCAGCTGGTAAGGCTGACCGCAATATGGGTGGTACCGATATGGGCCTGGCTTCCTACCACCGTAATTTGTTCTAAGAGATGCGCCGACGGATCTGTTCCGGTTCGACTCAAAGATAGTTTCTGCAGCGCCTCCTGAAGCTGTTTCACGTTATCGTATCGCTTTTCCGGCCTCGGTGCAGCTGCTTTTGTTATTATTTTTTTGAAAGAATGGGAACAATATTTCGGAAAGAAGCCGGGAATGCCGGAATGTGGTGGTAATATTTCTCTCGTCAGCATATAGTAAAGTACCGCACCGATTCCAAACACATCCGTCTTCGTGCCCAGGCCGCAGCCGGTGAATTGTTCCGGTGCCGCAAAACCTGGGGTTCCCCAGCTGTTAGAAGCATGTATTTCTCCGTCCTTAGCGGCAGAAATTCCAAAATCAATTAATTTTAATTGTGTTCCGCATAATATAATATGTTCCGGTTTTAAATCCAGATATAAAATGGGATATGGCTTCTGATTATGGAGATACTCTATAATGCCGCAAAGTTGTATGCCAAAGGCAGCAATTGTTTCCTGGGAAATATTGTTATGATTCTGCACATAGGCAGATAAGGATTCACCCTGAATATATTCCTCTATGATATAAACATGAGATTCATCTTCTTCTATGTCATAAATCACGGGAATTCCGGGATGTCTCAGATTCTTTAAAAGACCTGCTTCCAAATACCGGGAAGCAGTGCGGGCCTGTGTCTTGGGAATACACTTGATTGCCCGATGATGCTTTAACTTCAAATGCTCCGCCAGATACACGCTGCTGCTGCCGCCGCTTCCGAGAAGAGACAGAACGTGGTACTTTTGGAACAAAACCGTATTGATAATAAAGGACGCTCCTTTCTTGGCTTTCAGTCCGGAACGCATCTCTTAGCATCTTTTATAACACAAAACCAGTATGATTTGCAACTGTTTTTTGAAAAAATTATTATATTTCATAAATTTTTTATGAATTTATAGGCCATTTACTTGACGAAACTTGATATTTTGTATATACTTTGGTTACTCAAGGTAGATTCATAATGCGATTTTAGACCTTGTTAAAGGGAGTGATCATATGAAAATTGAAAAGGTCAGTGACAACCAGATACGTTGTACCTTAACACGGGAAGATTTGGCCGACCGGCAGCTGAAGTTGAGCGAGCTGGCATATGGCACGGAAAAGGCAAAGATGCTGTTCCGGGACATGATGCAGCAAGCTGCCTACGAATTCGGCTTTGAAGCTGAAGATATCCCGTTAATGATTGAAGCCATTCCGCTTTCTGCGGATACTATCATACTGATTATTACGAAAGTAGAATATCCCGATGAGCTGGATACCCGTTTTTCCCAGTTTTCTCCGGGAGGGCCGGAGGAGAGCGGCTATGCTTCCGACGGTTCCAGATTTTCCGAAGGGGATTCCACTTTTGACACGGTGGGCGCCGACGATATTCTGGATCTTTTCCGGAAGATTCAGGAGGAACGCAAGAAGGCGGAAGCCAATCTCAAGAAGGAAAGCGAATTTATCCCTCTGGAGAAAGCGATTCAGAGAGAACAGCCCCAGCAGCCGGAACCGAAGGTTGTAGTGGACATTACCAAGCTCTTTGTATTCAACCAGCTGGATGATGTCAGCCGCCTTGCCCGGGTCCTGCGTGGATTCTACAACGGCTGCAACGTCCTTTATAAGAACGTTACCACCAGAAAGTACTATTTGATTATCAGTAAGAGCCAGCATACACCGGAAGAATTCAATAAGGTCTGCAATATCTTATCGGAATATGCACGACAGGAGAAGTATTCCAGCTCCACCCAGGCATATCTGGAGGAACATTACGAGAAGATTTTAAAAGAAAATGCCCTGCAGACATTGGCTGATTTGTAAACAGCGGCAGTTTTCTTAGCCGTATCCTTTCCGGCTTACGGCAGCTTTTTTGACAAACAGCATACCAGGAACAAAAGCCGCAGGCTGTCCCAAAACAGCGCTGCGGCTTTTTATCATTTCCTGCTGCGAGGTTTTTATTGTTCCCTTGATGCCAGAAAATCATTGATTTTTCCTACCAGTGCATCCGGGTCAATGCCGTGAACCATTGCCGCCTCTTCGATGGTTTCCATCTGGGAAGAGGGACATCCTAAGCAATGCATTCCAATTTCAAGCAAAATCGGCGCTACATTTTCATCAATCATAAGCAGCTCGCCAATCATTGTGCCCTTTGTTACCTGTGCCATTGTATTTTCCTCCTTTATTTTCCGTCTCGTGCAACTTATTATAATCCTTTTTCCTTTATTATGCAACGGATTTGCCGGAAATATTCCCAAAACAGTAACTGTGATCCGGACCGGCCCCGGCCTTCTGCCTGGAAAATTTCGTGACATCGTACTTATAATTACCAAAAATGTATTTGAAAATATACTTGTCATTCTGCTGTTTTTGTATTAGAATATGTATTAAAGCTAACATACATAGCTTCGAAAACCTGATTATATTTAAAGGAGGATACTGATATGGCATATGTAATTTCTGATTCTTGTGTAAGCTGCGGAACCTGCGAAGGAGAATGCCCCGTTGGAGCAATCTCTGCTGGTGACGGAAAATACGAGATCAATGCAGACACCTGTGTTGATTGCGGAACTTGCGCAGGCGCATGTCCTGTTGGCGCAATCGCTGCAGAATAAGAACATCATAAGAGGAGAGGACACAGTTTGCTGTGTCCTCTTTTTTTACGCTTTCCACAGGCAGTAAGGGGGCCCGGATTGCTTTTTCCTCAATCCCTCCCATTCTGCTTGTCCCCAAGATGCTGTTCAAATACTTAAATTTGGATTTAATTTCTTTTCTTTTCTTGAAAAACGTCCTGCTTTTTCCGGTTTCTCCTCCTTGACCCGTTTTCCTTTGCGGTAGGTACGGATGGCGGCGTCCAGTTTTCGGAAACGTTCCTCTTCTGCTTCATCCTGTACCCGCATCAGATAATTCATCTCCTTAATGACTTTCTCTTCTACCTGGTATCCCACTTCCCGTCCCAGGGCCTGATTATTCTCTTCCAGGGCATTTCTGACAATATTTGTCATGATATTTTGAAATTGTTCCAGCTTCACGGTATTCTGCGCGGAATATTTTTTCATTTCCTCGTTATGTACGGGTTCCTGGGGGGCCAGCTGGGTAACAACGGTGTTTTTGCTTCCTGCGGCCGGCTGAGTTGTCCCGGTATTCTTGTTTGCTGCCATTTTCTTCATCCTTTCCTCCTGCACCAACATGCGGATTGCTTTTAATTGATATCCCTGCTCCTTCCACTCTTTGATCTGAAAAAACTCTTTGATATTCTCTTCTGTATAATAACGGTGACCCAGTTCATTCCTGGGAATATTCAAATCCAGTTCATCTTCCCAATATCGCAGAACATGGGATTCGACTTTGACTAGATTTGCCGCGTCTGAAATCATATAGCGAACATTTTCCACACGATTACCTCCAATCCTTCTGTTCTCTCTACTATCTTATTTTATACCATTTTTCCAGTATCTTACAATCATTTTCCATCGTGATATAATGACAATAAAAAACAGATACTCTTCTTTCTCGAAAAGTATCTGTACCATTCTACAGCATTTTTAGTTCCGCTCCATATTTGCAAATTTCGTATACTGGGGCAGCCATACCAAATTGATCGTCCCGATGGGGCCGTTCCTCTGTTTTGAAATAATGATTTCCGCGATATTCTTATCCGGCGTGTCCTTATTGTAATAATCATCCCGGTAAATAAACATCACCACGTCCGCATCCTGTTCGATTGCTCCGGATTCCCGCAGATCCGAAAGCATGGGCCGATGGTCCGGCCGCTGCTCCACCTGACGGCTTAGCTGGGACAAGGCAATGACCGGTACATGCAGCTCTCTGGCCAGCCCTTTTAAGGAACGGGAAATATCGGAAATTTCCTGCTGCCTGGAATCAGATCGGCCGGAACCGCTCATCAGCTGCAGATAATCTATGATAATTAATTTCAAATCGTGTTCCAGTTTGTATTTCCGGCATTTGGAACGCAGCTCTGAAATGGAAATTCCGGGCGTATCGTCTATAATCAGATTGGAACGGCCGATGATGCCGGCCCCTTCAATCAGCTTCTCCCAGTCGGCATCCGCCAGGTTTCCGGTTCGAAGCAGCTGCGCGTCCACCCGGGATTCCAGGGAGAACAAACGGTTCACCAGCTGCTCCTTGGACATTTCCAGACTGAAAATCGCGGTGCACAAATTACTGTGAAAGGCCACATGCTGGGCAATATTTAAAACAAAAGCGGTTTTTCCCATAGAAGGACGGGCAGCTACCAGGATCAGGTCCGAAGGCTGCAGCCCCGAAGTCTTATAATCCAGGTCCAAAAATCCGGTGGCAATTCCGGTAACATTTCCCTGGGTCTTTGCCGCCATTTCGATTTTCTCCAAAGCATTAATCACAACCTGCTTAATCGGGACAAAATCACCGCCGTTTTTATTCTGAAGCACGGCAAAAATCTGTTTCTCGGTATCTGCCAAAATATCCTCCAGGCTCTCCTGTCCCAGATAGCACTGGTTGGCAATCCCTTCGTTGACCTTAATCAGGCGGCGGAGTACTGCCTTCTCCGCTACGATATTGGCATAATATTTCACATTCGCAGAAGTGGGCACCGCCGCAATCAGTCCGGCCACAAACTCCATGCTGCATACCTCCGGCGGCACGTCCTTTTCCCTCAGGCGGTTTTGGAGCGTTACCACATCCACCGGCTGTCCCTCATTATACAGCTCCACCATGGATTCAAAGAGAATCCCGTTGGACTGCTGGTAAAAATCTTCCTTATTCACTGTTTCGGAAGCAATTACAATGGCTTCCTTGTCCATAATCATAGAGCCGATGACAGATTGCTCTGCCTCTAAGCTGTGAGGCATAATTCTCTTAATCAGAGCTTCTTCCATTCACGCTTCCTCCTGCTGCCTTCATTTCCCTGCCCAAACGCTTTCGCTGCCTTCGTTTCCCTGCCCAAACGCTTTCGCTGCCTTCCGTTTCCCTGCTACTCTTCTACCACTTTTACCCTCAGGGTAGCTGTTACCTTGGGATGCAGTTTAATGGGCACCTCATGCATTCCCAGGGCCTTTAATCCCTCCGGCAGCTGCATTTTCTTCTTATCCAGCTCCAAATCCAGCTGTTCCTTTGCCGCTGCCGCAATCTCCTTTGTGGAAACGGAACCAAAAATCCGTCCGCCCTCTCCGGTCTTAATGGATACCTGTACCTGTTTTTCCCCAATCTCCTCAGCCAGCTTTTTGGCTGCTTCCAGATTCTCCAGTGCGACCCGTTCCGTGTGCTGGTTTTGGAGCTTTAAGTCATTCAGGTTCTTCTTGTTGGCTTCCACCCCTAATTTCTTGGGCAGAATCATATTTCTTGCATATCCGTCGCTGACATTTACAATCTCTCCCTTTTTCCCAAGGGATTTCACATCTTCCAATAAAATTACTTTCATAATTCAATCTCTCCTTCTTTCACCATCTGATCCAAAGTCTTCTCAACAATTGCAATCGCTTCGTCCACCGAACAATCCTTCAGCTGGGCTCCGGCTACGCTTAAGTGGCCGCCGCCGCCCATTTTTTCCATAATCAGCTGTACGTTGATCTCATCAATAGACCGGGAGCTGATAAAGATTTTGTCATTGTATTCCGTCAAAACGAAGGACGCCTTAATTCCCACAATATTCAGCAGCTCGTTAGCCGCCTGGGCCCCTACAATGGTAGGGCTTTCAATCCCTTTTCCGGGGCATACGGAAATCGCAAATACCTTGTGATAAACCCTGGCATTGCGCACCACCTCGGCCCGGGCCTTATAAGCATCCATATCATCCCTGAGAAGCTTTCTCACCCGTGTCACCTCCGCGCCGCATCGTCTAAGATATGCCGCCGCTTCAAAGGTCCGTACTCCCGTTTTTGTATTAAAATTATCCGTATCAATCAAAATACCGGCATAAATACAGTCTGCCTCCTGGCTTTCCAGATGGATATCCTCTGAAAAATACTGCAGGACCTCAGCTACCATCTCACAGGTAGAGGATGCATAGGATTCAATGTAGGACAGGACCGCATTTTCAATTACCTCGCTGCTCTGGCGGTGATGGTCAAATACCACAATGGACTTGGTACATTTCAAAAGCCCCGGGCATTCCGTATAGCTGGCCCGGTTGACGTCCACCACAACCACTGCCGCATTGTTATCCACCATTTCCAGCGCCATTTCACTGCTGATAAACATATCCCCGGGATATCCACGCTCTTCCGTGAACTGTTCCTTAATGGGGCGCAGGGAGGATGTTACTTCGTTGATTACAATATAAGCCCGCTTTTCCAATACACGGACTGCACAGAAAATACCCACTGCAGCCCCGAACGCATCGGCATCGCTGATGCTGTGGCCCATAATAAACACCCGGTCCTTGCTCTCGATAATTTCCCGAAGGGCATGGGCCTTCACCCGTGCCTTCACCCGGGTCATCTTCTCCACCTGCCTGGATTTTCCGCCATAATAGGAAATCTTTTCCCCTTCTTTTACGACTACCTGGTCGCCTCCCCGTCCCAGGGCCAGATCCATGGCCATACGGGCATAATCATAATTCCGGTTATAGCTGCCTCCGCCGATCCCGATTCCGATACTTAAGGTAACGGCCATTTCATTTCCAACCTTAATGGTCTTCGCATCTTCGATAATACTGAACCGGTCCGTTACGAACTCCTCCAGGTACTTCTGTTTGAATACGATAAAATACTTGTCCTTTTCCAGCTTCTTGACAATGGAATCCCGTTCCACAAAGTATTTATTGACCTTCCGGTCTACCAAAGCTACCAGCAGGGAACGCTTTACTTCCTCAATACTGGCCAGGGCTTCTTCATAATTATCAATATAAACCAGCCCGCAGACCAGCTTCTGTTCCTGATTCTCCGTGATGTAATGGTGCAGCTTCGTTTCATCAAATAAGTACAGCACCGTCAGAAACTGATCGCTGTCCTCTACGGAAATCACCGCATTGTTGTCCGTTACGGCGTCAAAATAAATTTTATTCATACTGCCCCGGTAATACTGTCCCTGAAGGCATAGCTCCACTTCCACGTTCTCTTCTTCCTTCTGAAGGACTTCCCGGGTCAGGCTTGGAAAGATCCCGGTTATGGATTTGTGATAATCCCGTTTTTTCCCGGTTACCTCAGCAAACTTCTGGTTCACCCACAAGATCTTCCCGTTAAAATCCAGCAGGGCATAAGGAACTTCAAATTCTTCCAAAAGGCGCTTCTGCACTGTCCCGTACTGGGTTGCAAAATGAATCAATTCATTCAAGATCACCGGTTTATTGTACAAGTAAGCACAAAGAACAATGATAAAATAGATTACGACAAACCCGCTGAATATCAGACCAAGCTTCCGGTTCATCACATAAGCCGGAATATTTAGAAGGGCCAGTACAATTGTCATAATCAAGGGCCAGTACATATAATTCCGCAGCTGCCCTTTCAGCCTAATCTTCGTCTTCATTGTATACCTCCGATTTCCGATCAAGCAATGGATTCCGTTGCCGTCTCCATGCTCCACTGCATTATTATACCGCGAAATCGCTGAAAAGTAAAGCATACGGGAAAAGGTTGCCGTCCAATTAAAAAGGCCGACTGCCAAATCGGCAGTCAGCCTTATCTGTTATTCCGTTACATAGGGCATCAAAGAAATATGTCTTGCACGCTTAATTGCAACGGTAAGGGCTCTCTGATGCTTTGCACAGTTTCCTGTAATCCTTCTGGGAAGGATCTTTCCTCTCTCGGAAACGTATCTCTTTAATTTATTCGTATCTTTGTAGTCAATTGCATTATCTTTTCCACAGAATACACAAACTTTTTTTCTTCTGCGCATGCCGCCCCTGCGCTTCATGGGTGCATCGCTTTTCTCGCCTTTATTATAAGCCATGATTGATTACCTCCTATAATTTATGAAATGGCAGTCCTTCGTCCGAACATCCAATCAATTAAATGGCAGTTCCTCGTCAATGCCATCCGGAATATTCATGAAACCGTCCCCAACCGCTGCACTCGGCGCCGGCCTGTCCATCGGTGCAAATCCACCGCCCTGCGGACTGTAGCTGTCGCTGGCCGCCTTGCTTTCAGCGAATTCCTGGTCTTCCACCACGACTTCTGTGGTATAGACCTTCTGGCCCTCCTGATTGGTGTAGCTGCCGGTCTGAATCCTTCCGGTTACTACAATCTTCAATCCCTTGCGGAAATACTTCTCCGCAAATTCACCGGAACGTCCAAACGCCACACAGGAAATAAAATCAGCTGACTGCTGGTTGTCCCCTCCGTCACGTCTGTTAAATCTCCGGTCTACCGCCAGCGTATATCTGGCGATCGCCAAGGAATTTTCACCCTGAGAATAACGTACCTCAGGATCTCTGGTCAACCGTCCCATAAGTATTACTTTGTTCATACGATCTCCTTTTCTCTATCTACGCCTCATCCTGTCTAACGCATAAGAAACGGAGTACATTGTCCATAATTCGGATATGCTCTTCCAGCTGTCCCGGACAATCTGCATCCGCATCGAACTGGATGAAGTAATAAAAACCTTCCCTCATTTTCTGAATCTCGTAAGCAAGTCTTTTCTTACCCCATTCATCAACATTGGTAATGGTGCCGCCGAAACGAGTAATATACTCTTTCGCTTTCTCAACGGTAGCGGCTCTGACTTCATCTTCGATTTTTGCATTAACAACAAGTGCTAATTCATATTTGTTCATGCTCATCGTACCTCCTTGTGGTCTCTGGCCCCCTGTTCCGCAGGGAGCAAGGAATTTATAATATATCACAATTCATCATGCTACCATATTTTTCAGGCTTTTTCAAGTCTTTTTTTGATTTCCTTCGTGTTTTTTTCCACCAGTTTACGGGAAATCATAATCTGGTGGCCGCAGCCCATACATTTTAACCGGAAATCCGCTCCAACCCTCAAAACCTCCCATTCAAAGCTGCCGCAGGGATGCTTTTTTTTCAATCTCACAACGTCCGATACCTGATATTCCATTGATTCCTCCTCAAAATCATGATTCATTCTGTCCCGCAGATTCTGCCCAGGATTTCTCCGATATTGCCCTGTATCAGCAGATCCGCCCGTCGATCCATGGGCGTGGCATCCCGGTTGATCAAAACCAGCTTCTCCCCTCCATAATAATCGATAAGGCCCGCTGCCGGATATACCGCCAGGGAAGTCCCTCCGATGATTAAAATCTCCGCCTGGCTGATACGGGAAATCGCTTCCTTCATCACATCCATATTCAGGCTTTCTTCGTAGAGGACAACATCCGGCTTTATTTTGCCGCTGCAACTTTCACAAAGGGGAATCCCTTCCGTACCCAGAATGAATTCCGCATCATACAGCGCTCCGCATTTTTGACAAAAATTCCGGTGTACGCTTCCGTGAAGCTCCAATACCTTACGGCTTCCTGCTTTTTGATGAAGCCCGTCGATATTCTGGGTTACAACCGCCCGAAGCTTTCCCTCCTGCTCCAGCTTTGCCAGGGCCTTATGGGCCGCATTGGGCTTTGCGTCCATACAGAGCATCTTATTCCGATAAAAACGGTAAAATTCTTCCGTATTCTGTAAATAAAAGGAATGGCTTAAAATCTGTTCCGGCGGATAGTCATACTGCTGATGGTATAAGCCGTCCACACTCCGAAAATCCGGAATGCCGCTTTCCGTCGATACCCCCGCCCCTCCGAAAAAAACAATATTGTCCGATTCAGAAATCCACCTTTTCAATTGTTCTCTTTCTGTCATAACAATGCCTCCTACTTGTTATTTTTTTCACAAATTTTTACCATACAGCTTTTTTTACAAAAACAGATTCCGTAAGTGAGAATTCTCGCATATCCTTCCTGTGACAAAGAATCCGTATACTTTTTTTCCTCCGCCTGCAGTAAAGCTTTTTCACAAAGCCGGCCCATCTCATTGAAGCTTTTGGCATATTTTAGTTCCAGGACTACGGCAGGTTTTTGTTCGTCATAGGGCTTGAGTAAAAGATCCGGCCTGCCCTCTCCGCTTTCGCGGTTAGACCAAATTTCATAGTCCTTCAGTCCCCGGAGCAGCCCCGGCAGGAAGCCATGATAAAAATCCTCCCGGCTGTCATAAAAGCTGATACTTTCTATCAGCTGCCGTTTCAGCAATCCGCCAAAAGTTTCACAATCTCCTTTCAGCATGGCCTGGTACATGGAAGCGAAATCCGATACCTTAATCTTTTCTTCAAACCATTCCCGGATTGTAGTTTCATAGATACATAAAACTTCTTCGTTGGGAATCTTTAAGGTCAGATAAACCGTCCGCGCCTCCCTCCGTTCCCCGGCTTTTTTTAAATATCCGGTAAAAAACAGAAAATTCCAAAGATGATCCTGTGATTTTCGGACATCTTCGTAAGTAATGTCCTCCTGAACCGGTTTTTCAATGACCTCTCCCTTAATCAGCAATTCAATTTCCTTCTTCGCATTGCTGTCAGCCATCTCCACCAATTCTCTTATAATACTGTTGGAAGAGGTATTTGACCAATAGGGCTTTGGAAATGCCTGCCTGTTTGCGGACAATGCCTTTATATAATTTAAAATACTCCAGGGATTGTAAACCTCTGCATTTCCAAACAAATATCCGTCATACCAGCTTCTGGCTTCCTCAGTCTTCTTGGCAAAGCCATAGTCACCTAGAATCTGCTCCACTTCCCCCTGGGTAAATCCAAAATACTCCCCAAATTCCTCATTCATCACGGAGATTACTTCCAGATTATTTAACCCGGTAAAAATGCTCTCCTTACTAATGCGCAAGCATCCGGTAATGACTGCCAATTCCAGGCTTTTGTTGGTTTTCAGGGCAGATTCAAACAAGGAACGGATAAAATCTGTCATTTCCTCATAAAATCCCCGTAGATAAGAATTTTCCAACGGCACATCATATTCATCCAGCAAAAGAACCGTTTTCCTGCCATAGTACTGCTCCAGACATTCCGACAAAAACTGCAGCGCTTTTCCATAAGCCGCCCGGTCTGCCTTTCGGTTCATCAGCTGTTGGTAACGCTCCCGCCTTGATTCCGACAAGCCTTCCAGAATCGGCTGATGCCGTTCGTATTCTTTTATAATTTCATCTAAAATACTCTCATAAGCCGTCAAAAAATCCGGCTGCCTGGCTGATTTCAGGGAAAGGAAAATCACCGGGTACCGTCCCATATGTTCCAAATACTCCTGCCCTGCTTCCGCAATTTTCATTCCCTCAAAATAACGCTTCTTTTCCGTCTTCCGCCCCGATTCCCCTGTTTCCAGCTCAAAAAACGTCTGAAGCATCGTAAGGGCCAAAGTCTTGCCGAAACGCCTGGGCCTGGTAAAAAGAGTCACCTTTCCCCCTTTATCCAGGATATCCTTGATCAGAAGCGTTTTATCCACATAATAATATGCTTTCTCAATCATTTCCTGATAGAATTCAATACCGATTGGAATTCGCTTTCCCCTCATGACCCGACTGCCTCCTACGCGCCTGCTGCTTATATGACATCCGTCTTGCCCCATACCATCTATAAAAACTCTATATCATATATAAAAAGAAGAGACTTTCCGGCCTCTGCCATAAGTCTCTTTCAGGAGTTGCGGGGACAGGATTTGAACCTGTGACCTTCGGGTTATGAGCCCGACGAGCTT